>JAUSBC010000045.1 GCA_030652215.1 Sideroxyarcus sp. | reverse complement strand
GCCAGCCCGCCCACCGCCGCCTTCAGGCTGAGTTGACTGACCAAGTAGTTGTATTGCGCCTGATACAGGTCGCGCCGCGTCGCATACATCTGTTGTTGGGCGTTCAGCACATCGAGGCTGGTGCGCACGCCCACTTCCTGTCCCAGCTTGCTGGCCTGCAGCAGGCTTTCGCTGGATTTCAGGGCTTGTTGCAGTGCCTGCACCTGGGCGATGCCGTTCACTACGCCCAGATACGCCTGTCGTGTCTGTAGCTCGACGTTGCGGCGCGCGTTTTCCAGGTCTTGTTTGGCTTTTTCGCGGTTGGCATCGGCTTCGCGCCATCTGGATTGGGTGGCACCGCCCTGGAACAACGGCAGGTTGAGCTGGACGCCGACGCTGGTGCTGCGCATTTCGTTATGACCGTTTAGGCCGCCGTAGGCGATGCTTTTGTTGTAGTTGGCCACGAGGTCGATGGTGGGCAGGTGGCCGCCTCGGTTGCGCGCGACTTCCTGTTCGGACAGTTCGTACGCTGCTTGCGCCATGGCGATCTGGTAGTTGCCGAGTTGCGCGTCCGCTACCCATTTCTGGGCGTCGGCCGGATCGGGTGTTTCCAGTTTGAAGGCTTTGCCCAGTACGTTGAGGTCGCTGACGTCACCGTTGACGAGTTGTTGCAGGGTGCGGCGCTTGATTTCAAGGTTGCTGGCGGCGGCGAGTTCCTGCGACACGATGAGGTCGTAGCGGGCCTGGGCTTCGTAGGTGTCGGTGATGGTGGCAGTGCCGACTTCGAAGTTGCGCTTGGCTTGTTCGAGTTGCTGGGCGATGGCGGTTTTCTGGGCGGCGGTGAGGTGCACGGTGTCCTGGGCAATCAGCACGTCGAAGTAGGTTTGCGCGCTGCGCAGGATGATGTCCTGTTCGGCCAGTTTGTACTGGGCTTCGGAGATGGCGACTTGCAGTTCTGCCTGGTTGTAGGCGGCCCAGTTCTGTTCACGGAACAGGGGTTGGACCAGGGTCACGCCGTGGCCGTGGGAGTAGTATTTGTAGTTGCCGCTGCTGTCCCTGAAATTGGGATCGTAGAAAGTGGCGTCGAGGTCGTTTTTGGTGGTGTTGGCGGTCAGGTTGACGCTGGGCAGCATGAGTGCGCGGCCTTGCGTCAGTTTTTCCTGTCCGGCCTGCTGCGCGGCGCGGGCGGAGGCGAATACGGCGTCCTGGCTTTGCGCGGCGCGGTAGATATCGAGCAGGTCGGTACCCTGCGCCCGGCTTTGAATGCCCAGTGCCAGCAATATGCCTAGCGTTACCTTGGAAAGTTTCATTGCATGCTCCAATTCTTTGAGTTGCGTAAAAATCCTGTCACGCTTCCTGTCCGGCAGCAGACGGCATTGTATTCCGCTTGAAGCGCGCGCTGATCCACTGCACCAGATCATCCACATAAGTAAACACCACCGGAATCACCAGCAAGCTGAGGAAAGTCGAGGTGATCAGACCGCCGATCACGACAATGGCCATCGGCGAACGGAAACTGCCGTCGCCCGTGCCCAGATCAAGCGCCACCGGCAGCATGCCCGCGCCCATCGCCATGGTCGTCATCACAATGGGACGCACGCGTTTCTTGCATGCATCGAGCAATGCTTCGGCGCGGCTCATGCCGCGGTCGCGGCGCGAAGCAACCGCATATTCCACCAGCAGGATGGAGTTCTTGGTCGCGATGCCCATGAGCATGATGATCCCGATCATGGACGGCATCGACAGCGCGGTATTCGTCAGGAACAGTGCCAGGAATGCGCCGGGGATGGACAACACCAGCGCGCCCAGGATGGTAGCCGGCTGCATGAAGTCCTTGAACAGCAACACCAGCACGATATAGATACACAGCACGCCGGTGAGCATCGCCAAGCCGAAGCTGGCGAACAATTCGTTCATGGCCTCGGCATCGCCTATCGGCGCAACCTGGACACTCTCGGGCAGATTCCTGACGGAAGGCAGCGCAAGCGCATCGGCTTGCACCTTGCCCAGCGGCTGGCTGGCCAGTTCGATATCGAAGCTGATGTTGCGCTGCCGGTCATAGCGGTCGATCTGGGCAGGACCGGTCTCCAGGCTCAGGGTCGCCACAGTGCCGAGCATCACCGGACCGTGCGAACCCTGCACCGTCAGACGCGACAACAGCTCGACATCCTGACGCGCATCGTCGCGCAGCTTCACGATGATGGGCAATTGACGATCCGGCAGATTGAGCTTGGCCAGCGACTGGTCGTAATCACCGTTTGTCGCCACGCGCAGCGTTTCGGCGATGGCGCTGGATGTCACGCCCATCTCGGCCGCCCTGGCGAAATCGGGACGCACCACCAGTTCCGGACGCAAGATGCTGGAATTGGACACCACGTTGCCTATGCCCTTGATGGTGCGCAGTTCCTGCCCCACCCTCAGCGCGTGCTCGCTCAATACGTCGCTGTTCTCGCTGGTCAGCACCAGTTGATACTTGTCCGCCGAGTTGCCCATGCCGATCTTGACACGCACGCCGGGCAACACCCGCATCGCCTCGCGCAGCTGGATCTCGATGTCCTGCTTCTTGATGCGCTCCGAACGCGGCTTGAGCTGGATGGACAGCGAGGCTTTGCGCACATCCGACACGCCAGCGGGCTCGAACGCATTGCCGCCCGATGAACCGCCGCCGATGGCGGTGTAGACCAGCGTCACGTTCGGGTTCTGCATGATGATGCCGCGCGCCTGCTCGGCCAGCGCATAGGTTTGCTCGAACTTGCTGCCCGGCGGCAGGGTGATCGTCACCTGGGTCTGCGACTGGTTGTCCTTGGTCTGGAATGCCGTCTCCAGCGTGCCGGCCAGCATGAACGAACCGATGAAGAACACGACAGCGACCGCCAGCGTCGTCTTGCGGTTCGTCAGGCACCACTGCGCCCATTTGAGATAGATGTCGATCCACTTGGGCGTCGGGTGTGCCGCGCGCGGCTGCAGAAAATAGGCGGAGATCATCGGCGTCAGCAAGCGTGCAACCACCAGCGAAAACAGCACGGCCACGGCCGCGGTCCAGCCGAACTGCACGAAGAATTGCCCGACGATGCCGCCCATGAAGGCGGTCGGCAGGAACACCGCAACCAGCGTGAAGGTGGTCGCGATCACCGCCATGCCGATCTCGTCGGCGGCCTCCATGGCTGCCTGATAGGGTGTCTTGCCCATCTCCAGATGGCGCATGATGTTCTCTATCTCGACGATGGCATCGTCCACCAGCACACCGACCACCAGCGACAGCGCGAGTAGCGTCACCATATTGATGGTGAAACCGAACAGGTACATGACTGCGAAGGTGGGAATGACCGCCAACGGCAATGCCGTTGCGGCAACGATGGTGGCGCGCGTATTACGCAGGAAGAAAATCACCACGATCACCGCCAACAGTGCGCCCTCGAAGATCATTTCCATTGAGCCCTGGTAGGCATCGCGCACCGTATCCACCGTGCTGAACACAAGTTCCACGGCGATCTCGGGGTGCGTTTTCTTAAGGTCGTCCAGAGCCTTGGTCACCCCATCGGCCACCGAAACATCGCTGGCCCCCAACGAGCGCATGATCTCGAACCCGACCACGGGTTTGCCGTTGTGCAGCGCGGCCGAGCGGCGTTCCGCAAAACCGTCGCTCACGTTCGCCACCTGGTTGAGCCGGATATGACGGCCCTCACGGATGCCGATCTCGATCTGGGCCAGTTCTTCGGCCGTCTTCACCGTGGCCACCGTGCGCACGGATTGCTCCATGCCGCCCAGCTCGGTGCGTCCGCCCGGCGCTTCCTGCTGGATCAGGCGCAACTGGCTGGACACTTCGGCAGCGGTGATGTTCAACGCGAGCAGCTTGACCGGGTCCAGCTCCACGCGCACCTGCCGCGTCACGCCGCCGACACGGTTGATCTGCCCCACGCCTTTCACGCCAAGCAGGAGTTTGGTCATGTTGTTGTCCACGAACCAGGACAACTCTTCCTCGCTCATTTTCGGATCGGCGATGGTATAGGTCAGGATGGGCTTGCCGCTCAACTCGACCTTGTTGATGACCGGATCCAGCATCTCCTTCGGCAGGTCACCGCGGATACGCGTGACGGTGGAGCGCACGTCCTCCAGCGCGGCCTGCGAATTGCGCTCCAGGCGGAACTCGGCCGACACGATCGCGCTGCCATCCTTGACCTGCGAATAGATGTGTTTCAACCCCTGTGCGCTGGCCAACGCATTTTCGATCTTGCGCGCCACTTCGGCTTCCATCTGGTCGGGCGAAGCGCCGGGCATCGATGCGGTCACCGTGATCATCGGCAAGTCAATGTCGGGGAACATCTGTATCTTCATGGCTTTGTAAGCCATCACGCCCATGAGCGTGAGCAGGATGAAACCGAGGATCGCGGGAATGGGGTTGCGTATGGACCAAGCGGATACGTTCATGTTCGGGACCTTTAACCTTTCACCACTTGCACGACATCGCCTTCGGTCAGGAACGCACCGCCGCTTTCAACGACCTGCTCTCCCTCTTTCAATCCCTGCCTGATCTCGACGCGGTCGCCCATGCGCTGCCCGGTCTTCACGGCGCGTTCCTGCACATGGTTGTCAGCCCCCGTGACCAGCACATAAGTCAGCGTGCCGCGCTGCATGACGGCGGATTGCGGCAGGGAGCGCAAGCTGCGCTTGCCGCCGCTGATGTCGAACGTGCCGCGCGCGAACACTCCCGCGATGATCCCGGAGCTGTCCGGCAGGCTGACCAGTGCGTAGCCGTAGCGCGTCTGCTGGTTCACCGACGGAGAGATTGCGCGCACGGTGCCCTTCAGCACGCGCCCTTCGCCCACGGTGATCTCGGCAGTCATGCCCTTGCGCAGCAGCATCAGCTCGTCCGCGGTCAATTCGGCGCGCCATTCCAGGCGTCCGTTGCGTATCAGGCGGAACAGCTCCACGCCGGGTTGGGACATGGAACCCTCATTGGCGTAGCACGCCGAGATGACGCCGTCATACGGCGCCACGATGCGGCCCTGAGTGGAACCCGAAACCTGAGGATCGCTGCCAACGCGAGAGTAATTATCCAGTGTCACCAGCACGTCGCCCTGCTTGACGTGATCGCCGATGCTGACTTTGATCTCGGCCAGACGCACGCCCTGCACCTGGGCGCTGATGAGGGCTTCCTGCCAAGGCAGGATGCTTCCGTTCGCGGTCAGCGAGCGTTCCCATTTGCTCTCGCCCAACGTGGTGGTGCGTACGGTCAGTGCCGGACGGCTCACTTCGGTCGCGGCCGATTCGGCGTTGGCTTTCCCCACGCCGACCTTCCAGGCGACACCGCCTGCCAGCAACAAGACCAAGGACGCGACCTTGATCGTTTTGGAATTGCGTTGGATAAATGTGCTCATTGCTTGATTCCTCTAAAAATGCGTTCTTAATTGCACCCGATGTTAATCATGCGTTCTGGTTACGTATGTGCGTTTGCCACCGTAGCACGGCGCTTGCGGTCGGATTCGATCAGCGCGACGGCATATTCCACCAATCTTTCCGTCATCGTTTCTTTGGCCTGCTTTCCCTTGATCAAATTCGGCGAAAAAAATTCGAGCGCGGAGCGGCTGTGAAAATAGACAGTCGCCAGACCGATCACCGCAAAGGTCAGCCTGTCCATTTCCGTATCCGGTTTGTCCAGACCGAATTCCCGGCACAGCAAAGCCTGCATCTGATCGTGGTTCGGGCGAAATGCCTGCACCATGGCATCACCCAATACGCCGCTGGGTTCGGCATCTTCACGCGCGTGCAAGCGCATAAATAGCTCAAGCATGGGGTCTTCCTCGTCGGTCGGGGGAAACAGCCAGCCATAAAAAGCCAGCAGCGCCTCCTTCAATGAAACTTGGCCAATATCCAGCGTGGTAAACGTATTGCTCTCGTCGAGGAAAGGCAGACGGAACACCTCGCGGTAAAGTTCCGCCTTGTCGCCATAGTAATAGTGGATGGAAGCCAGGTTGACCCCGGCGCGCTTGCAAATCTCGCGCGTGGTCGCCGCGTGGTAGCCGACTTCGGCAAACACTTCTGCCGCCGCCTGCAACAGACGCCAGCGCGTGTCTTCCTGCGCGGTCGCCTGATGCCCCAGCATTCGTTGCGCGGTTTGCAGCAGCAGGCAGCATGTAGTTTTCTTAGCGCTCACGTCTCGTTCCGAAATCGTAAAAGGGCAGGCAAGATAATTCAGTCATTTGATTAAGTCATGCGACTGATTTGTTCAGGAGGCGCACCAGAATATCACCATTATTCAAGTCAATCCATTTCGCTCGCAGTGCGAGACCGGCTTGAGAAAACAATGAATATGTATTTAAAACTCACAAGGTTTGACACGCCCGACCAGGTACCGAATTCGTCATATCAAGAACGAATTCACCCGCCTCCGCCCTTCCGACCATCTCAGTCCTTGGGCGCCGTTTCTTGCGTTTTGCCCCTGCCGCACCATCCGCGCATGCCGCTCTGGAATTTTTCGCGCTCTTCCGGCGTCATGCCCTCAAGGCGGCTTTGATGCCACTTGCTATGGTCGGAGCAATGCCCGCGGAACCCGCCGAACAATATCTTGCTCAGCAACAGCACGCCCATCGCTTGCACATAGCTAATCTCCCGAACTCCGACAAACAGGTTTGGCAACAGCCAGTTCCACAATGCCATCACCACCCAGCCCAGCGCCGCAATTCCTATCACGATCAACAGGCCGATCTTCCAGAATTTCGTTGTGCAGTTCATTTCAGCTCTCCTTAAATTTCGAATTCTTCATAAATCGTTTGCAGGCGCTTGCGCAGATGCAACACCGCATATCGCTTGCGCGCCAGCAGCGTATTCATGCTCTCGCCGCTTTCCGCCGCCAACTCCTTGAAACTGCGCCCCTCTAGCTCGTGCGCAATGAATACTTCGCGCTGCTCTTTCGGCAATTCGCCGAGTGCGGCTAACAACTCTTCCAGCAGCACAGACCGTGCATAAGCCGCTTCGGGACCGCCGTCCGGCGACGGCAACACCTCGTCCAGCCACGGCCCTTCGTCTTCGCCGCCCGCCACTTGCGGCAACTGCACCTCGCGCTTCTTGCGGAAGCGATCGATGATGCGGTTGCGCGCGACCCGGAACAGCCACGCGCCCACCTGCTCGATAGGCGCAGGCAGTCGATAGGCCTCGACATACTCGAAGAACACATCTTGCAGGATGTCCTCGGCCTCGCTCGCATCCGGAACGCGGCGGCGGATGAAATTGCGCAGCCGCCCGCGCTCTTGCGAGATGGTATCGGTGATGCGTTTATCCTCGTCGGCCATCAGCGCATTCGCGGTAATTGTCGTATCCATGCCTGTGAAGACGGATCACGACCGGAAATATTGCGGGAGTTTGAAAAAAGTGTGATGCGCGGCAACGAGCAAGGAGGGACGAAAGATGCAGGCTCAGGCCAGGCCTTTGCTTTTCAGCACAGCGACCAATCCCGAATCCGGATCGCTCACATGCCCCAGCAGCCACTCGTTGGCCTGCCGGGTGACCATTTCCAGTTTCGCTTCGTCAAAGTCCAGATTGCCAAATATTGCCCGCAAGCTTGCCAGTTGCCGCACATGATTGGCATGATGTTCTTCCACGCCGGGCAAGCCATGTTGCGTCATCAGGTCTTCTTCGGTCTGGAAATGAACCTGGCAGAGTTCGAGCAGAAGATCGATCCGTTTCGCCAGATTGACCGATTTATCGCCATTCCTGATCGAGCCAAGGATGCCACGGATGTAATTTTCCATGGCCGCATGTTGCGCGTCGATGATGGGAATCCCGGGGTTCACTTCGTTGACCGGGGACGGCGGCGTAGCTTGAACTTGCTGTTCCGGGGACTCCCGCAAACTCTTGCTGAAACCGATGATTCCTTTGCCGTTGTTCTTGGCCACATTCATGGCCTGATCGGCGCACATCATGAGTTGCACGGTCTGACTTCCGTCCTGCGGACTCAGCGCAACACTGATACTGGCGCCGATCCTGATTTGCGTACCGTTATCCAGTCTGACGGGATCGGACAGCGACCGGAATATCTTCAAAGCGATGACCTCAGCTTCTTTTTTTGTCGTTACGCCGTCCAGCAGAATGGCAAACTCGTCTCCGCCCAAGCGGGCGACCGTGTCGATATCGCGCACATTTGCAATCAGCATCCTGGCCACATCGCGCAACACCCGATCACCTGCAGTCTTGCCATTGGATTTATTGACCTCCGCAAACTCGTCCAGATCGATCTTCATCAGCGCAAAGCCGCTCTCGTAACGCCGCGCGCGCGCCAACTCATGATCCATACGGTCGAAAAACAGGTCGCGATTGGGAAGTCCGGTCAACGGATCAAGGAATCCGTGCCGCTCCAAGGCATGACCAAGCTGCCGGGTCTTGTGCGGAACGGTTGCGGATTTCGTCTCTTGATTTGGTGGCATGACGTCCCCTGTTCAGCGAGGCAGTGAAACCGGATTTTACTTCAGATGGAATACCCTGCTCCGAGTTGCGTACATCATCACGCTTCGATACTCCGATAAACCACCTCAACCACCACCAGCTCTTCAATGCCGCCGGGGAGCTGCAACACAACGACGTCGTCCGCCCGCGTCTTGAGCAGCGTGCGCGCCAGCGGCGATACCCAACTGATGAGGCCTTTGCTCGCATCTGCTTCGTCGATGCCGACGATGCTGTAGGTGCGCTCGGTACCATCCCCGTGACAAACGGTGACAGTCGCGCCAAAGAACACCTGTTCGCAACCCTGACGCTGTGCGGGGTCGATCACTTCGGAGTTTTCCAGTCTCTTGGCGAGAAAGCGCAGACGGCGGTCGATCTCGCGCAGGCGCTTCTTGCCATATATATAGTCACCGTTCTCGGAGCGGTCGCCGTTGGAGGCCGCCCAATGCACGGTCTGCACCAAGGCCGGGCGCTCGACATCCAGCAGCTCCATGTATTCTTCTTTCAGGCGGCGATAACCTGCCGGCGTGATGTAGTTCTTGGTGCCGGCGGGAATGGCCGGCAGCGGCGAGAGCTCATCATCGTCGTCGTCTTCGGTTTCGCGGGTGAATGCTTTGCTCATCTGCAACTGTCGTGCTGTGAATCCGGGAGCGGAAGGATACTGCAGCCGGGTTGATTTGGATATGCGCGGAATAACCACAAAAAAATACGCCCCGCCATATGTCCATTGCGGATGAGGACGGGGCGAAAGAGGAGAGACTTGTGTTCAGCGGGTGCTCAATATGGATTCCATGTTGTTCTCAAGGTCGTTCACCATGACCCAGTCGGTGGCGCCGGCTTTGCGTACCCGCTCTTCCCAGCGTGCCAGCCTGTCCAGGTAGATGCGCGGATCAGCGTTGTCGGTGTTCAGCTTGGTGACGTTCAGCGCCACGATGCGAATGCCGTCGAGCTTGATCGGGAAATCGCGCACCGTACCCTTGCCCAGTTCTTCCTGCATGTCGGAGAAGATGACGATGGTTCGGTTTCCAGCCTTGGTCTCGTTCAGGTATTCCGCCCCCTGGATCAACCCGCCGGTAATGTCGGTAAAGGCGCTACCCTTGATCTCTTTGGAGAATTCCTCGATCTTCGATTTGAACGCGCGCTTCTGGATGGTGGCCTGCGACGGGCGCTTGTCGAAAGTGACTTTGGCGACAATGTCCTTTTCCGTGAAGCTGCGTGTCTCCACCTTGGCCACCGCCAGCGAGTCGCCAGGATTGAGCGTAGCCAGCAGGTAGTTGATGATCTTGGCGGCCTTGCCCATTTCCTGAGCATAGGTGCCGGACGTATCCACCAGCATGTACACGGCCTGGCTGTGCACGCGGTTGTCACCGCAGGAGCTCAGCAAAGTCGAAACGAACAGCATGCAGACGAGCAATATTCTTTTCATGATGCGCTCCCTTCTTTGACCTTAACTTTGGCGGTCGGACTGCCCCGCAACGCCACTACCCACTGCTCGATCAGCAGCGGGATGACGATGGGCAGGTCGTAGATCAGTTCCAGCACCTTGGCGAAGCGTTTGAACAGCACCCCGGTGAAGCGAATGACAAAGCCCAGGCCGCGCAAAGTCTGCACCAGCAGCACGCCGAGCACGGTGCGCAGCGAATGCACCACGCCTTCCAGCGGGATCGCCACGAAAGCCAGTGCGAACGGCAGCACGAAACCCATGATCATCTGCCCCGCCATCGGGATGCGCGTGAACCAGCCGTCTTCCACCACGGGCGCGGCGGAGGCCAGATCGCGCATCAGCGAGGCCTTGTCGGCGATGAGCATGTCGCGCATCAGCGCCAGCGACGATTCGATGCCCGCCAGGATGATCAGGAAGACCAGCGAAGCGATCATCAAACGGTGGCGCATGCGGTCATCCATGCTGGCAATCTTGGGAAACAGCGAGGTGATGCGCAGCGATTCCAGCAGGAACAGGCCCATGGAGGCTTCCATCAGGATGATCACCAACGCCGCCACGTCCGAGGTCTTCAGGTTGTTGGTGATGTAATCGCTGGCGCCCACCATTTCCGACATGGGCAGCGCGATGAGTTTGTAGTTGATGAAGGCGCCGCCCATGGCAATCACCATCACCAGCGAGGAAATGGCCAGTTGCACGAACGCGGACGAGGTCAGGGCATGCTCGGTCTTTTTGTCCCCGGCGCGCATGCCTTCATATTTGGCGATGTGGCCGTCGATTTGTTTGGCATTGCCTTCGAGGGTGAGCATCTTCTTGTCCATCTCGCCCATCAGCTTGTCCACCGAACGCCAGGACGGCTGCATGCCTTTCAATATCTTGTGCCTGTCCTCGTACGAGCGGCGATATTCGGCCACGGTCTTTTCGTGGATCTTGAGAATGGATTTGTTGATGTCTTCCAGCATCTTGCGCGGGATGTCGCCGCCGGATTTGATCTGGGCGACGGATTCGATGGCGTCCACCCATTCCGGCGGGGGCGGCGGCACTTCGCCGCATTTGTGATAGTCCTCTTCGATGCGCGTAACCTCTTCCAGCAATTTGCGCTGCAGCACGGGGAATTCCTGCAAATCCTTGTTGATGATAGCGACCACGCGCTCGAACTCGCGCTCGATGAGGGTGGTCGCGCTTTCCTGCCCGTGCGACATCAGCACAGAGAGGTTGCGCAGCCGCAGCGATTCGGCCGTCATGAACAGCCAGCGGGAAAGAAAACGCGCGGACTGGGTCACCAGATGGCATACCGAATGAATCACGCCATGCATGGGCTTGCGCGCCGCGTACAGGAACAACATGACCAATATGCCCAGGGTCAACACAGACAATGCCACGCGATCCGGCCAAAACAACCACGAGTGCCAATCCATCATTTGAATTCCTTTCGTTTGTCGTTATTCGCTACCCATGCACCTGGAGTCCGGCTCTACGCACCGGGTCAGGCTGGTAGCCCTCCCACAACGTGGCGCACTCTGCTCGCGAACCACATCCCGCCGCAATACCGCTCGTCCCCTTCCGCCGCTACCGTCCGTCCCGGATAAACCGATAAGAATCAACACTTCAATGCGTTAGTCAGCCGTGAAGAACCCGGCCAGACGACCGTGTTTGACGCCAAATAGCAACATATTGAGTAAGGGATTGGTTGGAGCGGACTGTCCGGGCTTGGTTCAAGTCGGGAGTCTTTGTAACCAACCGTCTTGTTAAGGAATGATTGGTACGCTTATTGCTGAACTGGGGCTCCTACATTCAAATACGACAAGGTGCCCCCATGCTATTCAACGATTACGAACAAAAAGGTTTTCTGTTCAACATGAACTTCAAGGAGTCCGAGGGCAGCTACGCGGCTTACCGCGGCGACCTGGTGCTGGAACTGGGCGAGGTCGGCGACGCGCTGGGCCACCGCAAACCGCCCACCGCCACCATCAAAAACACCATCGTGCTGGCGGAAAACGACAAGATCAAGCTGTACGTAGGCAGCCTGGACGACCTCGCCGACCTGCCCAAAGTGCTCGCTTACTACAAGGCCGATTTCGCATCGGACGTGCGCATCATCCTGTTCGTAGTCAATATAAACAAGCCCTTGGTGATCGAACTCGGCGGCCTGAGCATCGCCGCCATCGGCATGCAGGAAGGCCTGATCTGGAACGAGCTGATCGACATCGCCGCGCTGGAAAAGGGCGACTTCAAGGGCCAGTCCGCCACCGAGAAGATCGTCACGGTGCACAAGGCACTGTCCGACTTCAAGCCCAAGGGCGACAAGGTTTCGTTCGAGGAAGCGCTGACGCGCACGGTTGAGCTGAAGCGCGCGGGTCGCGGGCCGGTTTAATTCGCCTGTCGCATCGGCCGCCGATTGTGGGATTCGCGACAATCGGCAAAAGGGTAGCCCGGATGAAATGAAATGGAATCCGGGATGAGTTGACGCAGTCTCCCCGGATTTCACTGCGTCACATCCGGGCTACGCGACTGCGTCATTCCGGCGAAGGCCGGAATCCAGTTGGTAGCACCACCCGCGAACGCGGGACCACACCAAGGCCTTGTCCGCTTCGCGGAATGATTCGTGCTGGATACCGGCCTTCGCCGGTATGACGGGCTGGAAAATTTCAAGTTATACAGGGAGCATTCATGTCACGCATCGGCCTGTTTTTCGCGAGCAGCACCGGCAACACCCGGCGCATCGCCAAAGCCATCAAAAAACGCTTTGACGACGACACCATGGCGGACGCGCTCAACGTCAACAAAGCCAGTCCCGAATTGCTGGCCGGATATTCGCATTTGATCCTCGGCACCTCCACGCTGGGCGGCGGGCAACTGCCGGGGCTTTCCACCGATTGCATGGGCGGCGGCTGGGAAGAATTCCTGCCGCAACTCAAGGACGTGGATTTCACTGGCAAGACGGTCGCCCTGTTCGGCCTCGGCGATCAGGCCAAATATCCGGACGAGTTCGTGGACGCGATGGGCATCATCTATGCGTATGTGGTGGCTCGGGGCGCAAAGGTGGTCGGCACATGGCCGGCCGACGACTACGACTTCATTTCCTCGAAGGCATTGGCGGATGATGAATTCGTCGGGCTGGTGCTGGATCAGGAAAACCAAAAGGCGCTCACCGATGCGCGGCTGGAAGCGTGGTTGAAGCTCATTGCGCCGGAGTTCGGATTGATGGTTTAACCCCGCCCAACCTCCCCTTATTAAGGGATGAACTGGTGCTGGTCTCCCTCCCTGATAAGGGAGGGCTGGGGTGGGTTAAAGCTCAGTACGTACAACAAGATTCAAAAACGGAATCATGAACAACAAGCAAGAAAACTCGGATTGCGCCTGCAACAAGGAAAGCGACCGCTACATCACCTTCAACGGCATCGACTGCAACGGCAACGCCAGCCGGGTGATGTCCATGATCGAGCGCAATTTGCCCGAAGCCGGAACGAGCAAGCCCTTCTGGGAATATTTCATGGCCAAACGCAAACCACGCAGCGGCCCGGCGCCGGACGACCTGTTTCTGGTGCATTGCCACCTCAACCAGATACGCGAATTCTTCGAGGAACGCGCCGACGCGGAAGCGCTGGAATTGTTGTCGCAGCTCGAAGAGGAATGCTGCTGAGCCGGTCTGCGAATCGGAATATAGGGTATTACCTTTTCAGCCGCCCTCCCTTTACCACGACCTCAACCCAAAAGCACCCCACCCTTAAGTCCACTTCAACTATTTCATCTTCCCCCCTTTAATTATTGCCTCTGATATGCGTCAATGCGGGTCGGTGCTGGCTGTAGCAATATACCAGTTGGGTACTCGGCTTTATTGGCAGTGGCAGTTCGGACGATATTCTTCGGTTTCTTTCAAAGCAAGCTAAGGAGAGGCGCAATGAGCGGCAGCAAACAATACATCTACGATTTCGAAAACGGCGACGGCAAGAACAAGATGCTGCTTGGCGGCAAAGGGGCGAATCTGTGCGAAATGACACAGATCGGTTTGAACGTCCCGCCCGGTTTCACCATCACCACCGATGCCTGCAATGCCTATCTGGAAAAGAACCAACTCCCCGCCGGCTTGATGGATTCCGTCAAGACGCACATGCAGGCGCTGGAAAAGAAAACCGGCAAGGGCTTCGGCAGCGGCGACAATCCCCT
>JAUSBC010000043.1 GCA_030652215.1 Sideroxyarcus sp. | reverse complement strand
CCGGCGTGCTGTTTACGCTGGATACCGAATCCGGTTTCCGCGATGCCGTGTTCGTCACTTCTTCCTTCGGTCTGGGCGAGATGGTGGTGCAGGGCGCGGTCAATCCCGACGAATTCTATGTACACAAGCAGCAACTGGCAGCGGGCTTCCCTGCCGTGATTCGCCGCACGCTGGGTTCCAAGCAGCAGCGCATGGTGTTTGACGAACAGCGTTCCGCCGGCCGCTCCTGCCGCATCGAGCCGGTGCCGGTTGCCGACCAGCAGCGTTTCTCGCTCTCCGACGAGGACGTACTACAACTGGCGCGTTACGCCATGTCTATCGAAAAACACTACGGTCGCCCGATGGACATCGAGTGGGGTAAGGACGGCATCGACGGCAAGCTGTACATTCTGCAAGCGCGTCCGGAAACCGTGAAGTCGAACGCCGCAGCGGGTGGTACCGAGAAGTACCGTCTGCAGCAGCGCGGCGACGTGCTGGTCGAAGGCCGTGCCATCGGCCAGAAGATCGGCACGGGGCGCGTGCGCATCGTCGCCAGCACCGCCGAAATGGACAAGGTTCAGGAAGGCGATGTGCTGGTCACCGACATGACCGACCCGAACTGGGAGCCGGTGATGAAGAAGGCTGCCGCCATCATCACCAACCGCGGTGGACGCACCTGCCACGCTGCGATCATCGCGCGCGAATTGGGCATTCCCGCCATCGTGGGTTGCGGCCATGCCACGACCGCGCTGCAGGAAGGCGAGACTGTCACCGCGTCCTGCGCGGAAGGCGATACCGGTTTTGTGTATCACGGCAAGCTGCCGTTCGAAGTGGTCGTGCACAGCGAAGCCGAATTGCCGCCCATTCCGGTCAAACTCATGCTCAACGTGGGCAACCCCACGCTGGCGTTCGAATTCGCACAATTGCCGTCGGCCGGTGTGGGTCTGGCGCGTCTGGAATTCATCATCAACAACCTGATCGGCATTCACCCCAAGGCCGTGCTGGAGCACGACAAGCTGCCGAAGTCGTTGCATGAAGCCGTGCTGCATCGCTCTGCAGGTTATGCGACCCCGGTCGATTTCTATGTCGAGAAAATCACCGAAGGCGTTTCCACGCTGGCGGCCGCGTTCTGGCCCAAGCCGGTCATCGTGCGCATGTCCGACTTCAAGTCGAATGAATACCGCAAGCTGCTGGGCGGCGATATCTACGAGCCGATGGAAGAGAATCCCATGATCGGTTTCCGCGGTGCGGGCCGTTATGTCGCGGCGAACTTCAGCGAATGTTTCGAACTGGAATGCCGCGCCATGAAGCGCGTGCGCGAGACGCTGGGCTACACCAACGTCGAACTGATGATCCCGTTCGTGCGCACGGTCAAAGAAGCGAGCGAAGTCGTTGCCACGCTGGCGAAGCATGGCTTGAAGCGCGGCGACAAGGGCCTGCGCCTGATCATGATGTGCGAGATCCCGTCCAACGCACTGCTGGCCGAAGAGTTCCTGCAACACTTCGACGGTTTTTCCATCGGCTCCAACGACCTGACACAGCTCACGCTGGGCCTGGACCGCGATTCCAGCCTGGTGGCGGACCGTTTCGACGAACGCGATCCGGCTGTGAAAGCGCTGTTGAAGATGGCGATCACCACCTGCAACCGAATGAACAAATACGTCGGCATCTGCGGACAAGGCCCGTCCGATCACTTCGATTTTGCACAGTGGCTGGTAGAAGTTGGAATTCAGACCATGTCGCTGAATCCGGACACGGTTGTAGAAACATGGCGCAAGTTGGCCGAAAGCGGAACTGCCAAGAAGTAAGACTTGGCGACCACGGCAGACGGATCAAGGTGAGTCCGGCTGCCGTTACCACCAACCGAACAAGCAACTTGTACGGTATCACCAGTAAGCGTTTCCCTGCCCCTCCCCCATCCCACTCTCCCCTTTTGGGGGGAGGGGTCTTTTTTTGCTACTAGAGAATAGCGCCAACTGCTTTTCACAGTACAGAATAGCCAGGCGCAACGCCAATAAATACCCTTTATAGTAATCATAAGCATAGGGCTAAATCCCAGCAAAATCGGGCATTGCGGCGTGTATTGCTTTAGCCAAAAAAATCCATTGGGGCCAAACCCCCTCCAACTCCCCCTTGTCAGTAGATGTAGGTTGGGCAAAGCGTAGCGTGCCCAACAATTGTCGACGCGAACATGTTGGGCACGCTACGCTTTGCCCAACCTACGAGGCTGGCGAAGGATTTTCGCCAGCAAGCTGACTCCTGCAGGCAATGCTTGGTTCACGCGAACTTTCGGTTCAATTCCTCCGGTCCTCATACCGCATTTCGATTGCAATCTCATGACTGCGCGCCCGGCTGTGGCGCGCTTGAGACGTTTGCGTGAATTATTTATTACACGCACGGCTTGTCACATTCACTGCCCAGAATCCGCTCCGAATTTCCAAAACAGGAAATTTATTTGATTCCGTTGTCCGGCGTGGCCGATCGACGCAACCAACCTCAACTTAAGGAGTTTCAAGATGCAAAAGAAAATCATCGCGCTGGCAATCGCCTCCGTCCTTTCCGCCCCGGCATTCGCCGATACGGCCAACATCAATTTCTACGGTATTGCCGACGTGTCCTACGACATGGTCGATACCGGCACTGCCACCAACGGCACAGAAGGCGCGAGCAAGCGCGTGGTATCGAGCAACGTGTCCCGCTTCGGCTTCAAGGGCAGCGAAGCACTGGGCGACGGTTTGACAGCGGTCTGGCAGATCGAGCAACAGATCAACATCGACGATTCCTCGAATTCCTGCGCAGCGGTTGCCGCCGGCGCCGCCGTACCTGAATGCAAGTCCAACAACGGTATCTTCGCAACCCGTAACACCTTCGCCGGCTTGAAGGGCGATTTCGGTACCGTGCTACTGGGCCGTCACGACACACCGTACAAGATATCCACGCGCAAGCTGGACGTGTTCGGCGACCACATCGCCGACAACCGTTCGTTGATGGGCCAGGGCGGCCAGGGTTTCGAGCTGCGTCCCACCGACGTGCTGGCTTACATCTCGCCGGCATTCGCTGGCGTGACAGCCGCGATTGCGACCGTCAATCTGACCGAGAGCAACACCCTGGACTCGCAAAAGAGCAACAGCGCGCTGAGCATTGCCGTGATGTATGACGCCGCACCGTTCTACGGCTCCGTTGCCCACGAACAGCACAAGCTGGACACAGTCGCCGACGGCGCGGACGAATCCGCCACCCGCGTGGGTTTCGGTTACACCGAAGAAATGTTCTCCGTGGGCGTGGCTTACGAGAAAATCACCGACAACCAGGGCGTGGCACAAGCCAGCAAGTTTGACCACAACACCGTTTACGTCAGCGGCAAGCTGAATCTCGGCAGCGGCGCCGTCAAGTTGGCCTACACCAAGTTGGGCGAGGTGGCATCCGTTGCGGACACCGGCGCCAGTCAGGTTTCCGTGGGTTACGACTACAGCCTGAGCAAGCGCAGCACGGTATACGCCATGTACACCAAGCTCAGCAACGACCAGGCTGCGAAATACAAGCTCTCGCAAAACTCCGGCGCATCCAGCACGCTGGCCGGTACCGGCGCTTCGCCTTCCGCGATCTCGATGGGTCTGAAGCACGTATTCTGATCTGCACTTCGTTCTTGTCAAAAGCGTCGGAACGGACACCCTCGGGTGTCCGTTTTTGCTTTCTGCGTCAAACAATAAGCTCAAGAAACACACACAAGCAATTGAAAAACCCGAGCATTTTAATGGTGATTGAAGTGTTGCAGAAAGGACACAGATTGCCCGCTTATTACATGTCCGGCATTGAATCGACCTATGCGCGGTGATACCTTGCGTCTCGGACCTGGGGGTTAACCACCGTTCCATTTCGCTAGGGATTGGCCCGATACGAAAATAGATATCAACTCGAGGAGATCATTTAAATGCAAAAGAAAATTATCGCTCTGGCAATCGCTGCTGCATTCTCTGCACCGGCATTTGCTGACACAACCGTGTACGGTATCGTTGACGCTGCTCTCGCCAACATTTCCTCCAACGCAACTGGCGCAAAAAGCCACATGACCGTCCTCTCCGGCGGCCTGTCTACTTCGCGTTTCGGTGTTAAGGTTGTGGAAGACCTGGACAACGGCATGAAGGCAGTTGGCGTGCTGGAATACGCTTTGGACGTTGCAAACAACGAAACTGTTGGTACGAGCGCAGGTGCAATGAAAGCGCGTCAGCAAATGGTGGCAGTGGCAGGCGGCATGGGTACCGTTGCTGCAGGCTACCTGCAGACCGCAGGCTATGATTTCACCGTGAAATTCGACCCGGCTGCCGGTTCGCAAGTGGACGCCTTGGCAAAAGTCAACCCCACTGCCCTTATCAATACCAGCTCGCGCGCTCCTCACGCTCTGGCCTACATTTCGCCGGATATGGGCGGTGTGACCGTTGCGTTTAACCACTCCTTTGACGCTGGTAACCAAGGTAACTCCCTCGACGGAAAGATCACAGCAAACCTGTTGTCCGCTACCTATGCAGCCGGTCCTCTGGCTGTGGGCGGCGTGTATGTAGCCACTGCTGTTGAAGGCAGCGTCGGCGGAGCTGGCGAAGTTACCGAACTCGGTCTGGGCGCTTCCTACGATCTGGGCGTGGCCAAGCTGATGGGTACTTACATGACGACTGAGTCTGGTGTGAGCGGTTCCGAGACTGATAGCGCAATGTCCTTCAGCGCAGTTGCTCCGGTTGGTCCTGGCGCACTGGTTGCTTCCGTTGCCAAGAACAGCATCAAGAGCACAGTCGGCGACGACAACGACACTTCCATCACTGTTGCTTACCTGCAAGGTCTGTCCAAGACCACGACAGCGTATGCTGCTCTGAACAGGACGACCACACAGGGTTCTCCTGACGATGTAACAGTGACAGTTCTTGCTGTTGGCCTGAAGAAGGCATTCTAATCTGACTTAACCGTCAATTTGGAATCTGAAACGGCCACCTTCGGGTGGCCGTTTTTTTTGGCTATGGTTTGAGCTACGCAGAAATTCGGATTGTAAAAACGGCTACAATTGCTCCTGCTTCAATCTACGACGCATATATAAGGAGTGTATTTTGTTTATTTTCCGGACTTGCCTGCTGTTTTTGCTTTCCCTGACCTGTATCCCGGCCTTTGCCGCCGATGCGAACGACCCGTTTCAGGAAGTAGTCGCAAAATATCTGGCCGCCAGCCCAAAGCCGGCGTTGCCCGAAGAGGCGCGCAAATACAAGGTGCAGGCCGAATTCATGGTGGAGGAAAAGCAGCCGGATAAGGCAATCGCGCTGTACGGCAAAGCGCTGGATATTGCGCCCTGGTGGCCGGAAGGGCATTACCAGTTGGCGCTGGTGCTGGGAAAAACCGGGAAATACCGCGCTGCAATGCGCGAAATGAACCGCTATCTGCAACTGGAGCCGCAAGGCACGGAGGCGCGGGCGGCGCAGGACAAGCTGTACCAGTGGGAAACGGTTGCCGAGCCGGTGGCGGGCAAGGTGTTCAGCGACTGTCCGGATTGCCCAGAGATGGTGGAACTGCCCGCAGGCAGCTTTGACATGGGCGCGGACGGCGAAGAGGCAAACGAGAAGCCTGTGCATCGTGTGACCATCGCCAAGCCCTTTGCCATGGGCAAGACCGAAGTGACGCAGGCGCAATGGCGCGCCGTCATGGGCACCGATCCGAGTTATTTCGCTTCCTGCGGCGACACCTGCCCGGTGGAGCAGGTGAGCTGGGACGACGTGCAGAAGTTCATCCAGAAGCTCAACGCCAAAACCGGCAAGCTGTATCGTCTGCCGACTGAAGCCGAATGGGAATATGCCTGCCGTGCGGGAACGCAGCTTGAATATTGCGGCAGCGACAGTGCGGACAGCGTGGCGTGGAACAGTTACAACAGCGGCGGCTTCTTCTTCAACACCCCCCATCCGGTCGCCACCAAGAGGGCCAACGCCTTCGGCTTGCACGATATGAGCGGCAACGTGTGGGAATGGGTGGAGGATACTTACCACGATAGCTACAACGGTGCTCCGACGGACGGCAGTGCCTGGGTCGGCACGTCGATGCGCGTATTGCGCGGCGGATCGTGGGGAAAAGACCCGAAATTCGGACGCGCTGCACTGCGTTCCAAGTTCGGTTTGAATTACCGGGATTTCAGCTACGGGTTCCGGTTGGCGCGGACGTTGCCGTGACGCTTTGGCGCGATTGAGGGTTTTGGAAGCAAAATGACCTCCGGCGTTGCCGGAGGTCATTTTACTTGTGTTGGGCTTGTTGTTGAGTACAGCCGCCCTGCTTGATTGTTATTAATAACCTAATGGGTTATATTCGTGCATGGAGAAGAAAAAACCCCATTACTTGCTAACCGAGGTGCAGCGCGTCGTTGAAGAGCGTGGCGTGAATGCATTTACCGCAACGGCGTTGGCCGGGGCTATGTCAATGGGGCTTTCCAGTGGGCAGGCGGTGTCGGTGGTTTTGGGGCTAAAACAAAAGGATATATATAAGAGCATGACTACGAATGCCGATCACAAAATCTGGCAGGACGTATATCACGCAACGCTGAAATCCGGTTTGGTGGCCTATATCAAGGTGACCTTGCGTGAGAACGGGACCGTAGTAATCCAATTTAAGGAGAAATGAAATGAAGCACCTGTGCCTGAATTGCGAGAAGGGCGACATGGTTCGCAGCAAAAAGGACGCGGTGGTTGAATACCGTGGTCACCGCGCCACTGTACGCGCACTGGACGGTTGGCATTGCCCGGAGTGCGGCGAGGTGGAATTCGTCGGTAACGAAGGAGTGCGTTATGCAGAGGCTCTGGAAAAGCTTCGCTTGAAAGTGGATGCCGAAGAGTCCGCAGAACTTGCACGAATTCGCAAGAAACTCAAGCTCTCGCAACGGCGTGCTGCCGCTATTGCGGGAGGCGGTGTCAATGCCTTTTCCCGATATGAAAATGGCAAGGCGAGACCGGTTGCTGCAGTAGTCAATTTATTCCGGTTGCTGGACAAGCACCCTGAATTGATTGACGAAATTGCGGCCTGAAGGGGAGGGAGCATGCTGAATCTAGACCATCTGATCATCGAATTCGACAAAGGCCTGCGCACGCTGCTGGCCAAAGCCCCGACCGCGCGCCCGTATCCCGATGCGGATATCGCCGACTCGTCCATGAGCGAAGCGGAAAAGAAACATGCCGCCGCCCTGATGCGCATCAACCATACCGGTGAGATTTGCGCGCAGGCCCTGTATCAGGGGCAGGCGCTCACGGCGCGCGATCCGCTGGTGCAGCAGAAACTGAAGCATGCCGCATGGGAAGAGACCGAACACCTGGCCTGGACCTCGCACCGCGTGTACGAACTCGGCGGGCGCCTGAGCCTGCTTAACCCGCTCTGGTACGGCGGATCGCTGGCGCTGGGTGCGCTGGCGGGTGCCTTGGGCGACAAATGGAATCTGGGTTTCCTGGCCGAAACCGAGCGCCAGGTCGGCGCGCACCTGCAAAGCCATCTGGAGGGCCTGCCGCCGCAGGATGCCAAGAGTCGCGCCGTGGCGCAGCAGATGTATGTGGATGAAGTCGGACATGCCGACATGGCGGTGGAACTGGGTGCGGCGGAATTGCCGTTGCCGGTGAAGCTAGCGATGCGCGGGATGTCGAAGGTGATGACGAAGACGGTTTATTGGGTTTAGCGGTGAGGGTGGGGTGGGCAGGTTTTCTGCGCCCACGCGGAAACAAACATCGCTCCCTAATTACTTTCGCGTAGGTTGGGCAAAGCGAAGCGTGCCCAACAAGGCAATGCATATTTATCAATGTTGGGCACACTTCGTTTTGCCCAACCTACTGGTAGTTCCCAACGGCTGTGCCGTTACCCATTCGCTGTCAGGGGAGGTGGAACGGGTGGTTCTACCCTTCCACAATCTCAAAATCGTGCGTAATGGCAGCCGTCTTCCCCAGCATGATGGAAGCCGAGCAGTATTTCTCCGCAGACAGCTTGATCGCGCGTTCGACTTGTTCGCGTTTGAGTTCCTTGCCCGTCACCACGAAATGCATATTGATCCTGGTGAACACCTTGGGATCGGTGTCGGCGCGGTCCGACTGGATGTCTACCACGCAATCGGTGATTTTCTGGCGGCCTTTTTTCAGGATGGTCACCACGTCGTAGGCGGTGCAGGCGCCGGTGCCGATCAGCAGCATTTCCATGGGGCGCGGGCCCAGGTTGCGTCCGCCACCCGCTGGCGGGCCGTCCATCACCACGGCGTGGCCGCTTTCCGTTTCGCCGATGAAGGAAACCTCTTCAACCCATTTGATGCGTGCTTTCATGTGACACCTCTCTGTCTGGTTTTATGGGGCGTTCCGGTGCTCCCGGATCAGCTCTCTTTATCTCGGAATTTTAACTTATACCAGAGCATTCCGATCAACTCATGCATGAATACGCTGCTGTCGTTCAAGGCTAGGCTGTCGGGGACAAAAGCCAGCAAATCGGTTTTGAAACGCGTGGTGTAGCCGGTGGGGGCTGGCACGACCTGTACCCCTGCAGCCTGAAAGGCCAGCACCGACCGCGGCATGTGCCAGGCATGGGTGACGAGGTAAACGCGCTTGATGCCTGCCTGATCAATCAGCTTCCGGCTCAGGCGCGCGTTCTCCAGAGTGTTGTCCGATTCGCCCTCTGCCCATTGCACGGGCACGTTGAGCTCCTGTTCCAGCACTCGCTTCATTTGTTCTGCTTCGGACAGGTCATTCCCTGCAGGCTTGCCGCCAGTGACCAAGACCGGTTTGCCTGATTCGCGCTGCAATTTTGCAGCGAAGCGGAGTCGTTCCAGGGTTTTTCCGCTCACCGTATCCCCGCCATATTCGGGGGCGTGGAAATAAGTGCCGCCGCCCAGCACCACGATGGCATCCGCCGGGAGTTTTTTCGTATCGACGGCATAAGGGGCGCCTTCCAGTCGCTGCAACAGGGTTTCGGCGACGAAGGGGGTGGAAAGCAGCCACAGCAGAATAACTGCCGAGCCCAGCAGCATACGGGCAAGCAGCGGGCGTTTATGCCAAAACCAAAGGCCCAGCGCCGCGACAAGCAGCAGATTGAGCGGCGGCAACAATAAGGCAGCGCAAAGTTTGGTGAAAAACCAGGACATCGTTTGTATCCGGAAATCGTTGCCGCCGATTATCGCAGAAGGCCGCTGCGAAGAATTCAGCGTCACAATAAAATCATGCTCTTGTAACGAAAGCTTCGCACGCTGCGGCGACACTGCGCGGCATGAAGACGCTGTCTAAATACTGGCGCTGGCTGATTCCGCTGCTGCTGTGGAGCGCGGATGCAAATGCATGGGGTCTTTACACGCACGTCTATTTTGCCCAGTTGCTGCTGTGGGCGGTTCCGCTCACCGACCCGCGCTATCGTCGCGCGATCAAGTCACTTCCCAAGCTGGTACTGGCCGGCGCGTGCCTGCCGGATCTGGCGCTGTTGAGCGAGCATTCCTGGGGCGAACCGTTCTCGACCACGCACCAGTGGCAGCGTGCACGCAAGCTGCTGGACGATGCGCAAAGCGACGAGGAGTATGCGCTGTCGCTGGGCTTTGTCAGCCACCTGCTGGTGGACGTGATCGCGCACAACCACTTTGTGCCGGCGCACGAAAAAATGTGGGGGAATGTCCCGGTGCTGACGCATGCGGCCTGCGAATGGGCGATGGATATGCACATCCGCGACCAATTGTTCGCAGAGCCGGGGGAATTGATGGATGCGCATCGGGCCGAATTGGCGGAATACGTGGCGCAGCATTTCGCCTGTTCGAAAACCTTGGCCGGGCGCGGCGTGGCAGTGTTGGCAGGCGCGGAGAATCTGCTGCGCACCAGCCGTTTGTCGCAACTCTGCTACTACGGAGCGCGCCTGCTCGATGCCGGGATGCAGCGCCGGTTCAATTACTACCTGAACGAAACCGCCGCACGCCTGACGCATATCGACCGTATCCTGCTGGGCGAGGAGCCGGTGTGGGATGCCAATCCGCATGCCGACGATCCGGTCGTACGCAACCGAATCGAACTCATCACACCGTTGCAGTTAAGGCACCGCATGCCGCTGCCGCAGGATGTGTTTAATGCGTAGGATGGGTTGAGCGAAGCGATACCCATCATATTGTTTTCAGCGATGGGTATCGCTTCGCTCAACCCATCCTACGTCAATAATCAGAAAGTGAGAGATATTCCCGCGATCACCGCCCCCAGCGCCGCCCCCGCCAACACATCGCTGGGATAGTGCAAACCGAGTATCGGGCGCGACAATGCGACCAGTACGGCGAAAGGAACCACCAGCCAGAACAGGCCGGGGTAGTAGGCCAGCACGACGATGCTGAATGCGGCGGCATGCATGGTGTGGCCGGAAGGGAAACTGAACTGGTCCAGCGTCTTGCCGACGCAGACGATGGCGGGATAAACGTTGAAGGGGCGCGGGCGCAGGGTTTTGCCCTTGATGAATTTGTAGAGCAGGGTGCCGACCAGGCCGACCGCGATCATGTGCAAAACGGCGGGCAGTGCCGCTTCCTTGTATGTCAGCAAAAGTACTGCCATCAGCATGTACCAGAACACACCGTCCCCCAAACGGCTGGCAATGCGAAACAGGTTGCGCACCGTGAAGTTGCGGCTGCGCCGGTTACAGAAGGCGCAGAGTTCCGCGTCCCAGGTTTTAATCCGTTGCAGGGGTAAGTTCAGGTTGGACATGTTGTACTCCCTGTTTGCGTAGGGTATCGAGCAGAACGGCTTCCATTTCACCCATGATGTGTTCCCAGGTCAGTGCTTCCACGGTTTGGCGCGCGGCAACGCGCAGGCGCTGTACGCGGCTCATGTCCGAGATCAGGCCCGTGGACAGTTTGACGAAGGCATCGGTGTCGGCGAACGGCACCAGCAAACCGTTTTCGTCGTGACGCATGTGCTGGCGAGCGGCGGCGTAGTCGTAGGCAACCGTGGCCAATCCGCTGGCCATCGCCTCTATCGTGACGTTGCCGTAGGTCTCGGTCAGGCTGGGGTAAAGGAAGATGTCGCCGGAGGCGTAGTGCTGCGCCAGCGGTTCGCCGGTTTGCATGCCGGCGAAAATTACGTGAGGATGCAGTTTCTCCAGTTCGGCGCGCGCCGGTCCGTCACCCACCATCACCAGCCGGGTCAGCGGGTTGACCTTGCGCATCTGCTCGAACGCCTGGATGACCACATGCAGATTCTTTTCCGGCGCGATGCGGCTCACCAGCATCACCACCGGGGTGTCGTCCGCCGCATGCCAGGTGGCACGCAACTCGTTGCTGCGCTTGGCCGGATGGAACAGTGCAGCATCCACACCGCGCGAGACCACGAACACGTTTTTGTAGCCTTCGAATTCCAGTTGCTGCTGCAGCGAAACCGTGGGCACCAGCGTGCAGGCCGCCTTGTTGTGGAAGTGGCGCAGGTAGGCGGCAATGGGTTTCTTGAGCAGGCCGACACCGTAGTGCGCGGTGTAGCTGTGGAAATTTGTGTGGAAATCGGTACTCACCGGGATGCCGAGTTTCTTTGCGGCGGAGAGCGCCGACCAGCCCAGCGGACCTTCGGTGGCGATGTGCACGATGTCCGGACGCTTCAGCTTCCACAAGCGCAGCAGCAGGCCTTTTGCGGGCAGGCCCGATTTCAGCTCGGGGTAACCCGGGATGGGCATGCCGGTCACCAGCGTTTCTTCGTAACCTTCCTCTTTTACGGCCACGTCCAGCTTGAACTGGCGCGGGCGGATCATATGTATATGGTGTTTGCGCTGGCGCAGGCCATGCACCATGCGGCCGATGGTAATGGCAACACCATTCACCTCGGGCAGGTAGGTTTCGGTGACCAGTGCGATGTTCAGCGGCTGGCTGGTGCGTGGGATGTGGTTTGATGTATTCATGCGGCGCATCATGAAATGCACGCATGAATATTTGATTAAACCTTCATGAAGAGTTTGTGACAACCGTAGGGTGGGCACGTTTTGGGTGCCCACGCTGTAGCAGAAATTGTTTCCGCGTGGGCACCCAAAACGAGCCCACCCTACATTGTTCGATTAGGCCAACAAAACCAATCCCCACACCGCAAACACATTGATCAAACTCACCAGCACCGCCGCACTGCCGATGTCCTTCGCCCGTTTGGCGAGTTCGTGGTTTTCCAGCGAGATGCGGTCCACGGTGGCTTCGATGGCGGAGTTGAGCAATTCGATCATGATCACCAGCAGCACGCTGCCTATCATCAGCGCCTTGCCGAGGTAGCCCACCGGCAGCCATAGCGCCAACGGAATCAGAATGGCGGCGAGCAACACTTCCTGGCGGAAAGCATCTTCATGCGTGTAGGCGGCGCGGAATCCGGCCATCGAATAACCGAAGGCATTCATCAAGCGCGTCAGGCCGGTTTTACCTTTGTGGGGACTTATCATGAAACGACTCCAGATTGATCGTGCGAAAGGGCGGCAATGATATACCAGCAAAACACCATTTCAAAAAAAAAGGCGCACCGGACTGCGTGCGCGCTGAGGGGAGAGCAGGAATGAAACGGGTAAAACTCAGGTTGCCTTGCGCAAAAAGTGCTTGGCGTAACGGGCGTTCATGCGCGACACCGGCATCAGGATGAACAGGTCGGCACAGTTGAAATCAGGGTCCCAGGCCGGTTCGCCCGCGACGTAGGCGCCCAGACGCAGATAGCCTTTAATCAGCGGCGGGACGATGACGTCCAGGTTCTGGTTCAGCGATTCCAGCGGCAGGCGGCAATGCGGGAACACGCGGTACTCGGCGGGCGCGGCATGCAATTTGTGGACCTTGTTGTATACGCTCGCGGCGTAGTGTCCGCCATCGGCCATGCTGATGCTGGCGCAGCCGATCATGTATTCGTGGCCGTTCTTGCCGATGTAGTCCGCCAGGCCGCTCCACAGTTGGGTGATGGTCGCGCCGTCGCGGTAATCGGGATGCACGCAGGAACGCCCCACTTCCATCATGCGGTCGCGCAAATGCATCAGGCGCGACAGATCGAATTCAGTCTCGGAATAATAGCCGCCTGCTTTCATCGCCTGCTCCGGTGGCAGAATACGGTAGGTGCCGACTACTTTGTCGTTGGCGTGGTCGCGTACCAGCAGGTGGTCGCAGTATCTGTCGAAACGGTCAATATCCAGACCCGACTCCGCGCCGGGCAGTCTTGCGCCCATTTCCTCGGCAAAAACTTTGAAACGGATGCGTTGCGCTTCAGCCACTTCAGTACCGGTTCGTGCCAGGCTGAAAGTGAGCCTGCGCTGCGCTTCGTGTGCTTGCTGCTGCCGGATCAGGTCTAACATCGTCGTGCTCCTATCGGGTTGATGGGAGC
>JAUSBC010000039.1 GCA_030652215.1 Sideroxyarcus sp. | reverse complement strand
TACACATGCTTGAGCGACTCCGCCGCCGCAGGGGGCAGGAGGGTTTCACCCTCATCGAGCTCCTCGTGGTGGTCATCATCATCGGCCTCCTGGCCGCGATCGCCATTCCGGCGTTCCTGGGTCAGCGCAACAAGGCCAACGACGCGGCCGCCAAGTCGCTGGTGCGCAACGGCGCCACCGCGATGGAGGCGTACTTCTCGGACGGCAACACCTACCTCGGCGCCGACGCGACCAAGCTGGCCGCGATCGAGCCGAACATCGTCTGGTCGTAGCTGTTGGGATGCGAGAGCAGCTCGTTGTGGTTGAGCTTGAGGATGAGCGGGATCTTGTGCGCGAAGCGGCGGGCAACGGCCCCGAGCACGCCGCAGGTGGTGGCCACCGCGTTGCAGCCGCCCTCGATGGCGAGCTTGACGATGTTCTCGGGGTCGAAGTACATCGGATTGGGGGCGAACGAGGCGCCACCGGAATGCTCCACACCCTGATCCACCGGCAGGATGGAGAGGTAGCCGGTATTGGCCAGCCGCCCGTGCCCGTACAAGGACTGCATGCTGCGCAACACGCCGGTGTGGCGGTCTTTCATGGCCACGATCCGATCCACATAATCCGGACCCGGCAAATGCAGGGATTCTTTCGGGATACCGGCACAGCGATACTTCAACAGATCCTCAGCTTCGTTGCCCAACAATTGCACGATGTTCGTCATTTTTTTTCGCTCCTTGGATGGTCAGAATGGCGTGGTAATCATACTCCCCTGTGTATAATTTTGGCCGTCTCCAGTCCTAAGGGTAAATACCTATGAAACATCAATCCATCGGAACGCCACTCAGTCCTTCCGCTACAAAAGTCATGCTGCTGGGCAGCGGCGAACTCGGCAAGGAAGTCATCATCGCCCTGCAGCGACTGGGCGTGGAAGTCATCGCCGTGGATCGCTACGAGAACGCGCCGGGCCACCAAGTGGCGCACCGCGCACATGTCATCAATATGGCGGACGGCGCGGCCTTGCGGGCATTTATCGAACAGGAAAAACCCGATCTGATTGTGCCGGAGATCGAGGCCATCGCCACCGACATGCTGGTGCAGATCGAAAAAGAGGGCAGGGCGCGCGTCATTCCCACCGCCCGCGCGGCCCAGCTCACCATGAATCGCGAAGGTATCCGCCGTCTGGCTGCAGAGACGCTGTGGCTGCCGACCTCGCCGTATAAATTCGCCGACAGTCTTGAAGAGCTGGTTGCGGCTACCAAAGTGATCGGCTTCCCGTGCATCATCAAACCCGTGATGTCGTCTTCCGGCAAAGGCCAGTCGAAAGTGGACAACGCCGGCGAAGTGCAGTCCGCATGGGAGTATGCCGCCAGCGGTTCGCGCGTGAATCAGGGCCGGGTCATCGTCGAAGGCTTCATCGACTTCGACTACGAGATCACCCAGCTCACGGTGCGCGCGCTCGGCGCGAACGGCGAAACCGAAACGCATTTCTGCGAACCCATCGGCCATGTGCAGGTGCACGGCGATTACGTCGAGAGCTGGCAGCCGATGGCGATGTCGGCGCTGGCGCTGCAACGTTCGCGGGACATCGCCAAAAAAGTCACCGACGACCTGGGCGGTCTGGGCATTTTCGGCGTCGAGCTGTTTGTGAAGGGCGACCAGGTCTGGTTCAGCGAAGTCAGCCCGCGTCCGCACGACACCGGCATGGTGACCATGTGCACCCAGCGCTTCAACGAATTCGAGCTGCATGCGCGCGCCATCCTCGGCCTGCCGGTCGATGCCTCGCTGCGTGCAGTTGGCGCTTCCGCCGTGATTTACGGCCAGCTGGATGAGAAAGGCATCGCCTTCAGGGGTGTGGAAGAAGCATTGCGCGTGCCGGAATCGGACATCCGCCTGTTCGGCAAGCCGGAATCTTTCAAGCGCCGCCGTATGGGTGTGGCGCTGGCCAACGGCAAGGACACCGACGAGGCGCGGGCGCGCGCCAAGCTGGCGGCAAGCAAGGTCGTTCCCGTGAAGGCATGATGATCGCCGGGATACATCACGCCGCGTTCATTATCAGCGACTTGGCAAAGGCGCGTGCGTTTTACGAGGACGTGTTGGGATTGTCTGCCAGTCCGCAACGGCCACAGTTTGGTTTCGACGGCGTCTGGTACGACGTTGCACCGGGGCAGCAAATACACCTGATGCTGTTGCCGAACCCGGAAGCCGGATTGCAGCGACCGCCGCACGGCGGGCGCGACCGTCACGTGGCTTTCGCGGTGAGCGATTTGTCCGCCTTGAAAGCGCAGTTGGAGTCGGCAGGCATCGCTTTTACGCAAAGCCAATCCGGCAGGCGCGCCATGTTCTGCCGCGACCCGGATCAGAATGCGCTCGAATTCGTCGAGGTCAACGCGTGATACAGGACAAGGCCATCAGCCCCAGAGCCTGGTATCAGACCGCCTGCGACAAAGCCGGATTCGTATGCGATACGCGGCAACTGGCAGCAATAGACGAACTGGAAGCGCTGTGGCAGCAACTGGTCGAGTTCAAGAATAAGCGCAATCAGTTTCTCGGACGAAGCCTGCTCAGCCCCGATGTACCCAAGGGCTTGTATATCTGGGGCGGTGTGGGGCGCGGCAAGACTTTCCTCATGGACGGCTTCTATCACTGCCTGCCGTACCGCCGCAAGCGCCGTATCCATTTCCACCACTTCATGGTCGAAGTGCATCAGGAGATGAAACTGTTGGCGCGCGAATCCGATCCGCTGATGGCACTGGCCGACAAGATCGAACGCTCCACCCGCCTGCTGTGCCTCGACGAATTTCATGTGGACGATATCGCCGATGCGATGATTCTGGGCCGTTTGCTGGGCGCGCTACTGGAACGCGGCGTGGTGTTGCTCACCACCTCCAACTACCCGCCGGACGGTCTGTATCCGAACGGTTTGCAGCGCCAGAATTTCCTGCCCGCCATCGCCGTGCTCAAGCGCGAATTGAAAGTACTGCATCTCGACAGCGATACTGATTACCGCATGCTGCAGATGGAACGCGACCCGATTTTCATGGTTGCGCAGGAGGGGGCGAGCGAGGAGCGGATGGATTCGCTGTTTCGCCGCCTCACCGCCGGGTCGGAGGAGGATGCGCATTCCATCAAGGTCAGGCAGACCAGGATTGCGGTCAGGCGCGTATCGCGCGAAGTCGTGTGGTTCGATTTCAAGGTCTTGTGCGGCGGCCATCACGACCAGTCCGATTATCTGGAAATCGCCCACCGCTATCCGACAATCTTCGTTTCGGGAATCCCGAAAATGTCGGCCGAAAACGGCGCCGAGGCGCGGCGTTTCACCTGGCTGATCGACGTGCTGTACGACAACCATGTCAAGCTGGTGGCGTCGTTCGCGGCGGCGCCGGATGCGTTGTACGGCTCGGAACGGCATGACAGCGAAGCACAGCGTATTGCCAGCCGTTTGACCGAAATGCAGACGCGGCATTATCTGGAATTGCCGCATTGCAGCCGCGGCGCAAGTCTGACCGGGCAGGCCGCATCGTGATGCGCCAGGCCTTGCTGCGGCCATTGCTGCTGGTGCTATTGCTGGGCTTGATGGTGGCGGCGCTCAAAGTGGCGGCGGCCTGGTGGCACGGCGAGATATCTCTGGCGGAAGACGGGAACTGGGTGTGGCTGGCGCTGTTCCCGATTTTGTTGTTTGTGTGGTGGCGCTACTTCTCCGTCTTCGGCTGCAGGGAACCTGAGTGCCTGCTGCCTAAAGACGAGGAGTGATGTCGAAGCTGCTTACGAGCCGCTCGCCAAGCGCGCGTCGTATGTCGTCTGGCAGGCTGTGTTGGCGCTTTCCAGCATCCGGGCTGCTTCGTCGGCGACGGCCGGCGGGATCGTGAACTGGCCGGGTTTGCGGCGCACGGGTTTTTGGTTCTTGGTTACAAAATCCGCTTTGGCTTGTTCGGCCGCGGCTTTGCATGTGGTCAGATCGGTCTGGATAACGGCTTCGAATTGAGCCCTTGCCTCCGCTGCGGCTTTTGCTCTGGCCAGCGCCTGAGCGCGCGCCTCGTTCATGGCGATGCGCATTTCTTCGGCGGCTTTCAGTTCCTGCTTATTCAGATAGTCCAGATATCCCCATGTCCCGGATGCCAGCACAATCAACACGGCAGCAATGACTTTCTTCAGCATGTAACTCTCCCCAATTATTATTATCTGCAGTCGCCATGATAAACCAATTTAGGCGGGTATTGCCCACCTGAAACGCAGTACAGCGGCGATCCGTGAACTTGTGAGGGCGCAATTGCCCCTGCACCTGAGCCGGTTTTTGGATATCACGGTGCCGGATTGGGATACCGCGCGTGCACCGCTTCGATCTGTTTCAGCACTTCGGGCGAAAGGGTTATGTCTGCGCTGGCCAGATTTTCCTTGAGTTGTTGCAGCGTGGTTGCGCCCAGAATGACGCTGGCGGTGAACCAGCGCGTTCGCACAAAGGCCAGCGCAAGCGTCGCCGGTGTCAGGCCGGCTTCCTGCGCGATGCGCAGGTATTCTTTCGTGGCGGGCGGCACATTGGGTTTGTTGTAGCGTTGCCCGAAGCCGGGGAACAGGGTGATGCGTCCCTTGGCATTCGGGTCGGCAATGTATTTGCCGGTGAGCCAGCCGAAAGCGAGCGGGCTGTAGGCGAGCAGGCCGACGTTGGCATGATGACAAACCTCGGCGAGTCCGCTTTCGAAGCTGCGGTTCATCAGGTGATAGGCATTCTGGATGCTCGCGATTTTCGGTAATCCCAACTGCTCAGAGCAACGCACGAATTCGGCCACGCCCCACGGCGTCTCGTTGGACAGGCCGATATGGCGCACCTTGCCGGCCCGCACCAGTTCCGCCAGCACTTGCAGTTGCTCGGCGATGGGGGTGCTGTCGCGTTCCTGCGCCGCGTCGTAACTGCTTGCGCCGAACATCGGCACATAGCGATCCGGCCAATGAATCTGGTAGAGGTCGACGTAGTCGGTTTGCAGACGGCGCAGGCTGCCGTCGATGGCGGCGGTGATGTGTTCGCGGTTGATGCGCGGCGTGCCGCGTATCCAGGTGAAACCGCGTGCCGGGCCGGCGATCTTGGTGGCGACGACGAGTTTGTCGCGCTGTTGATTTCTGAGCCAGGAGCCGATGTAACTTTCAGTACGATGCACGGTCTCCGCGCGCGGTGCGACGGGATACATCTCGGCGGTGTCGATGAAGTTCACCCCGTGCGCCACGGCGAGATCGAGCTGCGCGTGCGCGTCGGCTTCGGTATTCTGTTCGCCGAAGGTCATGGTGCCGAGCGCCAATGCCGACACGTTCAGGTTGCTGCCGCCCAGTTGTCTGAATTCCATATTTGCCTCTTTTGCCTCGCGGGATTTTGACGGGTTATTCTAAACCCTGCACCGTGCTAGCATGTGAACATCATGGCGCTTGTCCCGGCGGGGCGGCGTAAAGAGTCTGCAGGACGTGCCGCTATGAATGCGGATGACATGCAAGCCGTTGGAGGCCGATATGAATATTGCAAACATGATGCATTACCTGCCGCAAGTGGAGGCAGGGGCAATCGAACAGAAACTGGCGGAGCTGCAGGCACTGTACCCCGGCTTGGGCGTGTGTGCGCTGCTGCCGGAGGCCGAAAAAGAAAAGGTCTCTGTGCTGCAGGCAGCCTGTGCAGGGCTCAAGGTTCCCCTGGTAGGCGCCATCTTTCCGGCGCTGGTCAAGGACGGGCTGTTTCTGACGAGCGGCGTGTGGCTGCTGTGCTTCAAAAAGATGCCGCATTACGCGCTGTACGCCGATTTGCCGACGGACGCGGCGGAAACCGAACGCGCCACCGAGAAGATGGCCAACGATATACGCGCGCAGATTGATCACATTCCGGATCTGACCCTGTTCATGCTGTTCGATGCCATGGTGCCGAACATCGCCAGCATGCTCGACAATCTGTATTTGCAGTTGGCCAACCGCGTCCACTATGCCGGCGCGAACGCGGGCAGCGAAAGCTTCCAGCCCATGCCCTGTTTGTTCGACGGCGAGCGCACGGTGCAAAACGGCGTGCTGCTGCTGTTGCTTACAGCGCACAAGGGCGCGATCCTGGAGCACGGCTACCATTCCAATCCGCATACTTCCTATGCGACGTCGACCAGCGGCAACTGCATCTCGCAGATCGACTGGCGTCCCGCTTTCGAGGTGTACCAGGAACTGGTGCGCGAGCATTACGGCGAAGAAGTCACGGCGGAGAATTTCTACCAGTATGGCGTGCACTTTCCGTTCGGCATCGTACGTGCCAATCACCATGTACTGGTGCGCATACCGGTCATGCTGGCGGAGGACGGCTCGCTGTTCTGCGTGGGCGAAGTGCCGGCCAACTCGGTGTTGACGCTGCTCAAGGCGCCCACCGTGCGCACCGTGGAGACCCTGCACAACCTGACCGAAGGCCTGGCCAAGCTGAACGGGGACGTCGCGGATGCCGAGCTGTTGCTGTTCTATTGCGCGGGGCGGCGCCTGCATCTCGGCATCCCGATGTCCACTACCGAGCTGGAGGCATTCGCGGAACTGACCCATGCCTCGCAGGTTGCGGGTGCGCTCTCGCTCGGCGAGATCGGCGGTTCGACCGTGCACGGTTATCCGCTGTTCCATAACGCCACGCTTGTCGCCGCCCGCTGGTAGCATGGAGCACGACGATGTTCTGCCGGTGCTGTACGATCTCGTGGTCACGATCGGCAGCGAGCTCAGCGTCAAGCCGCTGCTCACGCGCACCCTGCAGCGCCTGCTTTACCACACCTCGTATTCGGCGGGATTCGTCTGCCTGAATGTCCCGCCGTGCAAAGCCGAAGACGGTCAGGTCGAGGTGCGCCTGGATGCGGTCGTCGGCGATTTCGATCTGGTGGGCGTGATCGGCAAACCCATCGTCCTGCCCCGCGCGCTGATCTGCCAGTCGGCCAGCCGCGAGACCGAGCAGACGGCGCTGCTGTCTGCTTTGCGCTGCACGCAAACACAATACAAATCCTGCCTCAGACTGCCCATCAACCATAGCGGGATGATCGTGCTGCTCGCGGCTGAGATGCCGGAAACGAATCTGCCGCTGACCACGATGCTGCAGCCGGTGCTGGCGCACCTGGCCAAAGCGGTCATCCTGTGCAGCCACAACGATGCCTATACCAGCGGCCTGGTCAACCAGCGCGATCTGCTGGAGAAGGTGTTTGAAAGCAGCTATTCGGGCGTGATGATCACCGATGCCGACCGGCACATCGTCGAGGTCAATCCGGCCTTCACGCGCATCACCGGCTATTCGTCCGAAGAAGTGCAGGGCAAGGACCCGCACATGCTGGCTTCGGGACGTCACGACCACGATTTTTACCGCGAGCTGTGGGAGGACATCGGGAACAACGGACATTGGGAAGGCGAGATTTGGAACCGCCGCAAGAACGGCGAGGTGTACCCGGGCTGGTTGAATATCAACCGGGTGTGCGATTCGACCGGTACGCTGCATTACTACGTCGGCATGTTTTCCGACATCAGCAAACGCAAGCAGGCCGAGGCGCAGATCCATCATCTGGCGTTCTACGATCCCCTGACCGAGTTGCCCAACCGCCGCCTGCTGATAGAGCGCCTGCAGCAGGCGTTTTCCTTCGGCGCGCGCAGCGGGCAGCACGGTGCGGTGTTGTTCATTGATCTGGACAACTTCAAGACGATCAACGATACCAAGGGGCACGAAACCGGCGATTTGCTGCTGTCGGAAGTGGCCCGGCGGCTCACCTCCTGCGTGCGCGACGGCGATACGGTGGCACGGCTGGGTGGCGATGAGTTCGTGGTGGTGCTGGAATCCCTCAAGACGGGGGCGGACGAGGCGGCCGCCCAGGCCGATCTGGTCGCCGAAAAAATACGGGACTTGCTGAGCCAGCCCTATCGGCTGGCCGAATACGTGTATCACACCACGCCCAGTATCGGCGTGGTGCTGTTCCTGGGCCACCGGCAAAGCCTGGACGACGTCATGAAGCATGCCGATACCGCTATGTACCAGGCCAAGACCGCCGGGCGCAATACCGTGCGCTTCTACGATCCAGTGATGCAGGCCAGCATCGAGGCGCGTGCCGACCTGGAAGAGGAATTGCGCTATGCGCTCGAACTGCAGCAGCTCTGCCTGCATTACCAGATCCAGATGGACAGCCGGAATCGCCCGCTCGGGGCGGAGGCCTTGCTGCGCTGGCAGCATCCCGAGCGCGGTCTGGTATCGCCGGCCCAATTCATCCCGTTGGCGGAAGAAACCGGGCTTATCGTGCCCATCGGGCTTTGGGTGCTGCAGACGGCATGCGTCCTGCTCAATAATTGGCAGGGCGATGCGTCGACGCGCGACCTGACGCTGGCCGTGAATGTAAGCGCCAAGCAGTTCCGCAGCCCGGATTTCGTTACGCAAGTGCAGCGCACCCTCGTCGATACGGGGGCCAAACCGTCGTTGCTCAAGCTCGAATTGACGGAAAGCATCGTGCTTGAGAACGTCGAGGACACCATCGCCAAAATGCGCGAATTGAAGTTGCTGGGCGTGAGCTTCTCCATGGACGACTTCGGCACCGGCTATTCCTCGCTGCAATACCTGAAGCGCCTGCCGCTGGATCAGATCAAGATCGACCAGTCGTTCGTGCGCGATATCGTGAACGACCCCAACGACGCCGCCATTGTGCGCACCATCATTGTGATGAGCGAAGTGCTGGGGCTGAACGTCATCGCCGAAGGCGTGGAGACCCAGGCGCAACGCGACTTCCTCGATTCGCGCGGTTGCCACGCATTCCAGGGCTACCTGTTCGGCCGGCCGGTACCGCTGCAGGACTTTGAGGCCAGCCTGAAGGCCTAGCAGGCTGTTGAAAAACTGCTGCGCTCGACATAACTGCGTTGCGCAATGGCTCAAAATGCTCATTTACTACAAGTAAATTCCGCTTTTTCGCCATTGCGCGCCTTGTTCTGTCATCGCTCGCTACGTTTTTCAACAGCCTGCCAGCTATCAAGGTTGCATTTTTCCGGCGTTGGTGTGAGGCTTCGGGGCGCGGCAATACAAAAAGGCAATATCCAGAAAATCCATGTCCACATACAACGTCAATCTGCACGAAGCGATCTATTCCCTGTCCGATGCACTGGATCTGGTGGGCGTCACACACATCCATCACGGCAAGCGCGTCGCCTACATGGCCACCGAATGCGGCAAACAACTGGGCTGGAGCGCTCCCCGCCTGGACGAACTGTTCCAGGCGGCCATCCTGCACGACTGCGGAGTGTCCAAGACCATGGTGCACACCCACCTGGCCGAAATGGCATGGGAGAACGAGGCCGAGCACTGCAAGCTGGGTGCCGAACTGCTGGCCAGCAGTCCATTGCTGGCGCACCTGTCGAATACCGTATTGCATCACCACACCCACTGGTCCGTGCTCAAGGATCTGGATTTGCCGCCGGAGGTCAAGCTGCGTGCAAACTGCATTTATATGGTCGACCGCGTGGATGTGCTGGTTCTGGGTTATCAGCTTGCGGGGAAGGACATCCTGCTGGGCATGGACGACATCAAGGGCAAGATATTGAAACACCGCGGCGACTGGTTCTGTCCGGAACTGGTCGACGCCTTCATGGATGTCGCGCGCTCTGATGCCTTCTGGTTCACGCTGGAGAGCGGTCATGTCAACGGCTACCTGTCCACCTGGCTATCGCATTTTCACGAGCAGACCATGGAGTTCAGCGAATTGCGCAGCCTGATGCATGTCTTCTCGTGCATCGTCGACGCCAAGAGCCCCTATACCAAACAGCATTCGGACGGGGTCGCCAATCTGGCGCGCTACATCGGCGGCCTGTTCAAGCTGCCCGAAGAAACCTGCGAGATGCTGGAGTTGGTCGGTTTGCTGCACGATATCGGCAAATTGCGCGTGCCGGACGAGTTGCTGGAAAAACCGGGCGAACTGAACGAAGCAGAAACCCTGATCATGCGACAGCACTGTTTCGACACCTACAGCATCCTCAAGAACATCCGGGGATTGGAACCGGTCAGCCTGTGGGCCTTGCAGCACCACGAACGCATGGACGGCACCGGCTACCCCAACCACACCAAGGGGGTCGACCTCTCCTTCGAAGCGCGCATCGTCGCGGTGTCGGACGTGTTCCAAGCTTTGGCACAGGAGCGCCCCTACCGCGGCCCGCTGGAACAGGTGGTGATTATCAACCTGCTTAAGCTGGAAGCGGAGGAGGGCAAGCTGGACGAGATGATTGTTGCGGTCGTGGAGGAGAACCTGCAGGAATGCTGGCATGCAGCGGTCGACCCGATACGGGGGTAGGTGCCCCTTTATTTCTTAGTCCCGTTAATGACAAAACACACGAACATTTTCTTTGGCGAGATCTATTTCTTCTTGATTAGTCGGCCGTCCGCTTGTGCGTTTAACAGCACCGCTAAGGATATCCCGGGCGAGATTGCATCTCCATGCATCGGTATCTTCCATCTTTGCAGTTCCACCAGAGAGTGAATCAGGCGCTTTTACAACCTGTGGCCCACTCCGTTGCTCCATCATTCGCTTCGACGCTTGACGTTCCTGGAACCGCCTTTCTTGTTCTTGCCAGTACTGTGAGGGTGAGTCTGAAGAGTGGGGTGACGTTGATGGAGATTTAACTTTTAGCTCAATCGCTTTGTCTCCCGCAACACTTTTCCGTTCTGAATATTGCGTTCGGCCATTTGCATCCACCGATTTAAATATTTCAGCGCGACAGGCTGATGCCATGAACAAAAACAACAGCCAAACAGCTATTCTGCCTTGATCAAATTTTGCTATTTTCTTGGACAAGATTTACTCCTTCTCTCAGAAAAATCACGGGGCCAGAAAAAAATCACGGGGTCTAACATTCCAACATTCCCCCTAACATACTGTTGAAAAATGAAATAACACAGGTTGCAGGAGCCAGCCTGCCCGTTACCCGCGCGTATTTGACTGCGTAGAAAACTGCGTCAAATCAACCAGCGGCGCAGGCTGCCAGCCCGGTTTGCGGTGTTCCGCCACGACATTAGTGAAAATGCCGCCTCGCACATAAAACTTGGCGGTCAGGCGCATGAAACGGGGCTGGGTGGCGGCGACCAGGTCGTCCAGCACGCGGTTGGTCACATCCTCATGGAAATGCCCTTCGTTGCGAAATCCCCAGATGTACAGCTTTAAACTCTTCAACTCCACGCATTTTTCGTCGGCGATGTAATCCAGGATCAAAGTGGCGAAGTCCGGTTGCCCGGTTTTGGGGCACAGGCAGGTGAATTCCGGGATCTCCATGTGGATGTGGTAGTCGCGTCCGGGTTGCGGGTTGGGAAAAGTTTCCAATGTCTTAGTGGGTTGGGTGGTCATTTGGTGAGGTGCCCGGGTTCAGTTAGAATGCGGCGCATTATATCGCCAGCCTGAATCAAATTGCGTCTTGCACATATAAAGTTAGCCGGTTTCAAGTCCTTCGTTGATCCCACCCACATCGCGCTGCCCGGGCAGTTGGTGGGGATCGTCGGCCCCAACGGCTGCGGCAAATCCAACGTGATCGACGCGTTGCGCTGGGTGTTGGGCGAGTCACGCGCCTCGGCTTTGCGCGGCGAATCCATGCAGGACGTGATTTTTAACGGTTCCGGCAACCGCAAGCCGGTATCGCGCGCCAGCGTCGAGCTGGTATTCGACAACACCATGGGCAAGGTCGGCGGGCAGTGGGCGACTTACGCCGAGATTTCCATCAAGCGCGTGTTGCAGCGCGACGGCGATTCCAGCTACTACATTAATAATCAATCCGTCCGCCGCAAGGACATCACCGACATTTTCCTCGGCACCGGGGTCGGCGCACGCGCCTACGCCATTATCGAGCAGGGCATGATCTCGCGCATTATCGAGGCCAAGCCGGAAGAATTGCGCGTGTTTCTCGAAGAGGCGGCCGGCGTATCCAAATACCGCGACCGCCGCCGCGAGACCGAATTGCGTCTTGGCGATACGCGCGACAACCTGCTGCGCGTCTCCGACATCCTGCAGGAACTCGACAAGCAACTCACCCACCTGGGCGACCAGGCCGAAGTAGCCAAGACCTACCGCGAGCTGGAAGCGCGGCGCGAGACCACGCAGCGCTTGCTGTGGCTGGTGAACAAACAAGAAGCCGAGACGCGCCGTGCGCGTTTTGCGCAACAGGTTGAAAAGACCAAGAACGACCTGGAAGCCGAGATCGCCAAATTGCGCGAGGTGGAAGCCAAGTTGGAGTCTTCGCGCAGCGAACATTTCGGTTTGTCCGATGCACTGCATGCCAAGCAGGGCGAGCTTTACGCGAGCAATGCCGAGGTGTTGCGCCTGGAACAGCAGATTTCATTTATCGTCGAGCAGCGCAACCGCCTGTCGCAGCAGATACAGAACGGCGAATGCCAGATCGCGCAGCAGCAGACCCAGTTGCAGGGCCTGCGTACCTTGCGCACGCACTGGCAGCAACAGCAGGAAGATGCCGCCGTGCGCGTGGCGACCTGCGAGAACCGCAGCGAAAACGAAGCGCAAAGCCTGCCTCAGGTCGAGGAGGCGGCGCGCATTGCGCAGGAACGCCTGAACTCGATGCAGCGCGAACAGATGCTGATTCAGCAGCAGTTGCAGATATTCGAGACCCAGCGCGGCCATGTGCAGGGCAATGTGCAGCAACTGGACAACCGCCGTTCGCGCCTGATGCTGGAGCGCGACAACCTGCCGCAAGCCGATCTGGATACGCTGCAGCAGTCGCAGCAGCAGCTTGCCGAGATGCAGATGGAATTCGAGATGCAACAGCAGCAACTCGCCGAATTGCAGGAGCGTTTGCCGCTGGCCGATGCCGAGCGCCGCAAGCAGCGCGATGCTGCGCAGGACCTGGAGCGGCAACTGGCGCAGACCGAAGCGCGCCTGCATGCGCTGCAACAACTGCAGGCCCAGCTCGACAACGACAAGAACCTGAAGGCGTGGCTCACCCAGCATCAGTTGGATGGCGCGCCGCGCCTGTGGCAATCCATCCGTATCGAACAAGGCTGGGAAGACGCGCTGGAAGCGGTGCTGCGCGAACGCATTAACGCGCTCGCCTTGCCGCGTCTGGAAGATGCGTCCGGCTGGAGCGATGCGCCGCCCGCCAAGCTGGCTGTGTATGCGGCAGACGGCGCGCGTACCTCGGCGGCGGCAAGCCAAGCCGGACTGACGCCATTGGTGAACTATGTGAGTTGCCAGGATGTACAGGCGACGGCGGTGGTGACCGACTGGTTGTCCGGTGTGTATGCGGTGGGCAGCTTGAGCGAGGCCATGAGTTTGCGCGGCAATTTGTCCGCTGGGGCGTGGCTGGTCACGGCACAGGGCCATCTGGTCGGTGCGCACAGCGTGCTGTTCCATGCGCCTGACAGCCAGTTGCACGGCGTGCTGGCACGCCAGCGCGAGATCGAGGCTCTGCAGTTGGAAGCGCAGCAACGCACTGAAGCGCTGGAGCAAGGCAAACAGCAATCAGCCCAGTCAGAAGAGGCGTACCAATCCGTCAACGGACGTATCGCACCCATGCGCAGTTCCACCAGCGACCTGCAACAGCGCCAGCACAGCCTGCAGATGCAGATCCTGAAACTGACGCAGGCCAATGAGCGCACGCAGGAACGCAATGTTCAGATCGCGCAGGAACTGGAAGAGCTGGCGGAGCGTGTGAACAACGAGCAACGCCAGTTGCAGGAAATCGCCGAGCAGATGGAGATCCAGCGCGAGAAGCTGGCTTCGCAGCAGGCGGAAAGCGACCAGGCCCGGCAGCAGTCCTCCACGCAGGACAATTTGTTGCGCGAACAGCGCGACCGCGCCCAGAAGGCTCACCACGAATTGCAGGAGGCGCGATTCTTCGCCAAGACCTGTAGCGAAAAACTCGCCGACCTTGAGCAGAACCTGCAGCAGCAGGGCGAAACGCTCACGCATCTGGAAGAAGCGCTGGCGCACAGTCGCAACGAACAGGCCAATTTGACCGATAGCGATGCCGACCAACAGTTGCAGGCAGCGCTGGAGCAAAAGCAAGTGACGGAACTGGTGCTGGCCGAAGCGCGCAACAATCTCGAAAACGCCACGCTGAACCTGAACCGCATGGAACAGGAGCGCATGGTCTGCGAGCAGAAACTGAATCCGCTGCGCGAAAAAGTAAACGAGATCACGCTGAAAGAGCACGAAGCCCGCATTCAATACGAACAATGGGCCGAGCAACTGCAGGGTGTGGACGAAGAACCGCTGCAGGCGCTGATAGAGGGAGCCAAGGCGGGCGGATTGCAGAACGAGTTGACGCGCCTGTCCAACGAAATCACGGCGCTGGGCGCGGTGAACCTGGCGGCGCTCGAAGAATTGCAGACCGCGCAGGAGCGCAAGACCTATCTGGATGCGCAGGCCAAAGACCTGAACGAGGCCATCGAGACGCTGGAAGACGCGATACGCCGCATCGACAAGGAATCCCGCGACCTGTTGATGGCGACCTACGACGAGGTGAACCGCCATCTGTCCGAACTTTTCCCAATTTTGTTTGGTGGCGGCGATGCGAAGCTGGTGCTGACCGGCGAGGAAATTCTCGACAGCGGTGTGCAGGTGATGGCGCATCCGCCGGGCAAGAAGAATGCCTCAATTCATCTGCTTTCCGGAGGCGAAAAGGCACTGACGGCTATTTCGCTGGTATTTTCGCTGTTCCAGCTCAATCCAGCGCCGTTCTGCGTGCTGGACGAGGTGGATGCGCCGCTGGATGACACCAATACCGAGCGTTTGTGCAAGCTGATCCAGAAAATGTCCGAAAAGACGCAGTTCGTCTATATCAGCCACAACAAGATCACCATGGAGATGGCGCAGCAACTGATCGGTGTGACCATGCAGGAGCGCGGCGTCTCCAAGGTGGTGTCGGTGGATATCGAAGAAGCGATGAAGCTGACCGAAGACAGCGGCGGCAAGGCCGCTGTGGTGCCGGCTTAATCGCAGTTGTTGCGGATGGCTTCGCGCGCTTCTTCCAGCTTCTTCGCGCGGGTTTCATCGTCCAGGAAAGTGCGCTCGCCTTTGGCGTCGTAAGTGGTTATGCGCACGCCTTCTTCTATCATGCGCGCATTCTGGCGGGAGGCCTCGCAGTTGCGGCTTCTGGCTTCGGCTTGGGCTTCTGTTTGCGCCTTCTTTTCTGCTTTGTCTTCTTTGGCCTGCCGGGATTTCTTGAATTCGGCTTCGCGCTCCGCAAGACTCTTGGGTGCATTGTCGGCCGGTGCATCTCCCCGGTCTTTGCCGGAAATGTTGCGCACATTTTGCGTCGTCGACACTTCCGGAGGGATGGTATCCGAGTAATGCACTTTACCTTCGGCATCCACCCATTTATGCAGTGCTGCTTGGGCATTGAAGCTGAGCAGCACAAGGGCAATGATCGAAATACTGGCTTTCATGGCATTCTCCAATTTGACTATGGATGCGAAACTAGCTGTTAATTTGCCCCGCGTCAATTTATGATAGCGGCCGCGTAATAAATCTGCCTCCAGTTTCAGGGGCTCCGGAACGACAACTAGGTGGGTTGTAACCGATATGTCACACATTCAGTTAGCGGCAGGCATTAATCAGGAATATTACCTGGTTGACAAGAATCAGGACCATGTTCTCCGTCTGTTCCGTTCTTATTATCGGGCGCACCAGAATTCGGGCAAGTTGTTCGACGACTTTCCGGATTTTTTCATGGTCAAGCCCATCGTCCTGAAAGACGCAGACCTGACGACGCGTTCCTCCGACCAAATCATTCTGGAAGACTGCATACGCCGCGCACAGGAACGCCAGGGATTTGTCGGCGTGGCCAAGCGCAAGAATCCAAAACTGAATTACTACTGGCTGGAATTGACGGTATTGCCCTACATGCTGGGCGACGCGATCACGGAGAACAACCAGAACGAGTTTTTCTACGTGCTGAGCAATTTCATTGAATTCACCAAGCAGCACCCCAAGACCTACGGCGATATCACGGCCGAAATCGATTCGGACAAAGACCTGGCGCTGATGCTGAAAGAGATCAACAAGCAGGGCGACAAGCTGAAAGGCATGCTGCCCGTCTATCCGCTGGAGATGCTGGCCCGGTTCAACACGAACTGGCCGATCATCGAGGTGAACAAGCTGTTGATGACCCTCAAGGACAATGACCAGAGCTGGTGTGAGGTCTTTTTCGAGTACCTGATTTACGTGATGGGCAGGAAGGGAAAGAACGGGGAGTAATCGCCGCGCGGCCTCTGCGCAAGTTTTGATATAATGTTTGCTTTGCAGAGGAAGGCCCCCCATGCGTATTACCCAAAAAGCCCTCACCTTCGACGATGTGCTGCTGCTTCCGGCATACTCGAACGTCTTGCCGCGCGATGTCAGTCTGCGCACCCAACTTACCCGCAACATCACCCTGAACATTCCGCTGCTGTCCGCAGCGATGGATACCGTCACCGAGGCACGCCTGGCGATTGCGCTGGCGCAGGAGGGTGGTATCGGTATTGTGCACAAGAACATGACTGCCAAGGAGCAGGCGGCACAAGTCGCCAAGGTCAAGCGCTTCGAAAGCGGCGTCGTTAAAGATCCCATCACCATCGCGCCCAACATGACCGTGCGCGATGTGCTCAATCTGACCCGCCAGCACAAGATTTCCGGACTTCCCGTGGTGGATGGCAAGAAAGTGGTCGGCATCGTGACCAACCGCGACCTGCGTTTCGAGAGCAATCTCGACCAATCCATCACCAACATCATGACGCCGCGCGAGCGCCTTATCGTCGTCAAGGAAAACGCCAATCGCGACGAAGCGCGCAGCCTGATGCACAAGCACCGTATCGAGCGCGTGCTGGTGGTGAACGATGCATACGAGTTGTGCGGCCTCATCACGGTGAAAGACATACTGAAATCCAGCGAACATCCGCTGGCTAGCAAGGACGACCTGGGTCGTTTGCGCGTTGGCGCGGCAGTCGGGGTGGGCGAGGGAACCGAGGAACGTGTTTCGTTGCTGGTTGAGGCCGGCGTGGATGTGCTGGTGGTGGACACGGCCCACGGCCATTCGCAAGGCGTGCTGAGCCGCGTTCAGTGGGTCAAGAAGAACTTCCCCAAGGTTGAAGTCATCGGCGGCAACATCGCGACCGCAGCTGCTGCCAAGGCGCTGGTGGATCACGGCGCGGACGCAGTCAAAGTGGGCATTGGTCCCGGCTCCATCTGCACGACGCGCATGGTGGCAGGTGTGGGTGTTCCCCAGATTTCAGCTATCCAGAATGTGTCCGATGCGCTGGCAGGAACAGACGTCCCGTTGATTGCCGACGGCGGCGTGCGTTTCTCCGGCGACATTTCCAAGGCAATCGCGTCCGGCGCGCATACCGTCATGCTGGGCGGGCTGTTCGCTGGCACCGAAGAAGCGCCCGGCGAGATCGAGTTGTTCCAGGGGCGTTCCTACAAATCCTATCGCGGTATGGGCAGCCTGGGCGCGATGCAGCAAGGCTCCAGCGACCGCTACTTCCAGGAAAACGAAGGCAACAAGGACAAGCTGGTTCCCGAAGGCGTCGAAGGCCGCGTGCCGTACAAGGGCAGCGTGCTGGCAGTGATACACCAGTTGCTCGGCGGCTTGCGCGCCAGCATGGGTTACCTCGGCTGCCCGGACATCGCCACCGTGCATGCCAAAGCGGAATTCGTCGAGATCACCTCTGCCGGCATCCGCGAATCGCATGTGCATGATGTGCAGATCACTAAAGAAGCACCGAATTACCATATTGATTAACACAGCGGGAAGGGAGAGGGGGAAGAGGGAAGGGTAAAACCGGAGTATCTTCACCCTTGAGCGACGCAGGAGCGATCCCTTCCCCCTTTACCCTTCCCAGGTTCCAGACATGCATAAAAAGATACTCATCCTCGACTTCGGTTCCCAGTACACCCAACTCATCGCGCGCCGCGTGCGCGAAACACATGTTTACTGCGAATTGCATCCGTGGGACATGACGGAGGCGGACATCAGGGCCTTCAATCCGGCAGGCATTATCTTGTCCGGCGGCCCGAATTCGGTTTACGAGGACGAGACGCCGAAAGCGCCGCAAGTCGTGTTTGACCTTAAGGTGCCGGTGTTCGGTATTTGCTACGGCATGCAGACCATGGCGGCGCAACTGGGCGGCAAGGTCGAGAGCGGCCATGTGCGCGAGTTCGGTTACGCCGAAATCCGCGCGCAGGGTCACTCCAAGTTGTTCGACGGCATTCAGGACAAGACCAACGCGCAGGGTCACGGCCTGCTCGACGTGTGGATGAGCCACGGCGACAAGGTAACGGCATTGCCGCCCGGCTTCACGTCCATCGCTTCCAACCCGTCCACGCCGTTTGCCGCGATGGCGGACGAAGCGCGCCGCTACTATGCAGTGCAGTTCCATCCGGAAGTCACCCATACCCACCAGGGCAAGGCCATCATCGCTCGTTTCGTGCACGACATCTGCGGCTGCGGACAGGACTGGAACATGCCGGACTACATCGCCGAGGCGGTGGAGAAGATACGCGCGCAAGTGGGCAATGAAGAGGTGATTCTCGGTTTGTCCGGCGGCGTGGATTCTTCCGTGGCGGCGGCGCTGATCCATAGAGCCATCGGCGACCAGCTAACCTGCGTGTTCGTGGACAACGGCCTGCTTCGCCTGCACGAAGGCGACCAGGTCATGGAGACTTTCGGGAATCACTTGCATATGAAAGTCATCCGGGTGGATGCCAGCGGCGAGTTCATGAAGCACCTCGCGGGCGTGACCGATCCGGAGCAAAAACGCAAAGTCATCGGGCGCGAGTTCGTCGAAGTGTTCCAGCGCGAATCGGCCAAACTCAAGGAAGCCAAGTGGCTGGCGCAGGGCACCATCTATCCGGACGTGATCGAATCCGCCGGGGGCAAGACCAAGAAGGCGCACACCATCAAGTCGCACCACAACGTGGGCGGCCTGCCGGAATCCATGCACCTCAAATTGCTGGAGCCGTTGCGCGAACTGTTCAAGGATGAAGTGCGAGAACTGGGCGTGGCGCTGGGTTTGCCCGCCGACATGATCTATCGCCATCCTTTCCCCGGCCCCGGCCTTGGGGTACGCATCCTGGGCGAAGTGAAGCGCGAATATGCCGAACTGTTGCGCCGGGCGGATGCCATCTTCATCGAAGAGCTGCGCAATACCAAAGACGCCAGCGGCAAGAGCTGGTACGACCTCACCAGTCAGGCGTTTACGGTTTTCCTGCCGGTGAAATCGGTCGGCGTGATGGGCGACGGGCGCACCTACGAATGGGTGGTGTCCTTGCGCGCGGTTCAGACGCAGGACTTCATGACCGCGCACTGGGCGCATCTGCCCTATGAGTTGCTGGGCAAGGTTTCCAATCGCATCATCAACGAAGTGCGCGGCATCAACCGTGTCGTGTACGACATCTCCGGCAAGCCGCCCGCGACCATCGAGTGGGAGTGATGGGTCGCGTCGTGGCGCGGATACATGATTGAGGTCTGACGTGTATCCGTTCGCAATTTACCGCTGGACCGATTTGCCCAAGCTGCTTGGGCTGGTGGCGATCTATGCGCTGCTTATCCAATGGGTCCTTTCCAATCTGACCACCGACGGCAATATTTCTCCGGTCTGGCTGCCCAGCGGACTGGGTCTGGCCGCGCTGATGATGGGTGGCAGGAAATACTGGCCCGGCATCTTCATCGGGGCAATGGCCGCGTATCTGATGGTCGGGCGTTCCGTTCCGGTCGCGTTCTTCATCGCATTGAGCAACACCCTCGAACCTTTGCTGGCGCTCTGGCTGCTGTCCCGAATCAAGCGATTCGATTCCGAATTGCAGCGCACAAGCGATTTCATGTGGCTGTACTTCGTCGGCGCACTGGTGGCAGCGCTGGCCGCGATTCTGGGTGTGGTCACGCTGGTGGGGGCGAAAATTCTGCCGCCGGAAGCCGCAGTCCAGGGCTGGCTGTACTGGTGGCGCGGCAATCTGTTCGGCATCGCCATGCTCGCGCCGGCCATCCTGATCTGGCGCAACTGGCCGGTGGGCTGGACGAGAGGCAAAGGCCGGACTCTGGAATTGACGCTGTTCATCTTGCTCGCCTACCTGACCAGCCTGGTTGCTTTCCACGGCTGGACGCCGGAGTCGATGTCCGATGTTCCCCTGGGCTATCTGATGTTCCTGTTCGTGATCTGGGCGGCACTGCGTTTCGGCCGTCACGGCGTCATGCTCGTACTATTGCTGTCGGGGATACATGGCATCCTGGGCGCGCTCGACGGCGTGGGTTTCTTTGCCACCGATCTGGGCAGCGGGCTGTCGAATTTCTGGCTCTACATGATGAGCACGACTTTCGTCGGTGTGGTGCTGGCGACGAACATCTGGCAGCACCGGCGCGACGCGCAGGCTTTGCGCGACAGCGAAGCCAAGTTGCACGCCATACTCGACCACGCGCCGGTCGGCATCTGGCTGGTCGGAACAGATGGCCGATACCGTTTCGTGAACAAGCGCTTCTGCGACGCCGTCGGCATTCCGGAAAGCGGTTTCCTGATCACGACGAATCTTTCCGACCTGCTGGGTGAAGAGATCGCGGCAAGCTGCCAATTGTCCGACCGGATATGTCTGGCACAGGACGAACCTTATGTATCCATCGAGAGCCTGCTGCTGGCCGACGGGAGACAGCATCAACTGGAAGTCACCAAGGCCAAATTGCGCGATTCCAAAGGCGCACTCATCGGCGCCATCGGCATCTCCGTGGATGTCACCGAGCGCATGCAGACCGAAGAGGCGTTGCGCGAGAGCGAAGCGCGCTGGAGTTTCGCGCTGGAAGGCGGCGGCGATTGTGTCTGGGACTGGAACCTGCAAACCAACGACGTTTCCCTTTCCAAGGGCGGCAAAGGCATGTTCGGATTTGCCGATAACGAAATTGGCAACACCATGACGGAATGGAATGCGCGCGTCCATCCGGAGGACATCACGCGACTGCTGGTGCAGATCGGCGATTTTTTCCACGAAAAGCAGCAGAAGTTCGTCGCCGAGTATCGCGTGCGCTGCAAGGACGAAAGCTGGAAATGGATACTCACGCGCGGCATGGTCTCGCACCGCAACGATGAGGGTCGCGTGATACGCATGATAGGCACGCACACCGACCTGACCGAGCGCAAACAGGCCGAGGAGACCATCCAGCGCCAGGCACATTACGACGCGCTGACCCAATTGCCGAACCGCAGGCTGTTCCGCGACCGCCTGGAACACACTATCAGGCAATCCCGGCGCGATCATGCGCCGTTTGCGCTGCTGCTCATCGACCTCGATCACTTCAAGGAAGTCAACGACACCCTGGGGCACGATGCCGGGGATTTCCTGCTGGTGGATGCGGCCCAGCGCATCCTGCACAGCGTGCGCGAATCGGACACGGTGGCGCGCATGGGCGGGGACGAATTCGTGGTCATCCTGCCCGACCTCCACGATCCGGTCAGCATCGAACGCATTGCGCAGAAGATCATCGGCAAGCTGGCCGCACCCTTCCTGCTGGGGGAGGAAAAGGCCTTCATCTCGGCCAGTATCGGCATCACGCTCTATCCCGCCGATGCCGACAGCATGGAGACGCTGCTGAAAAACGCGGACCAGTCGATGTACGTCGCGAAGAATCTGGGACGCAACCGCCTGAGCTACTTCACGCCCGCCCTGCAGGAGAACGCGCAAAAGCGCATGCGCCTGATCAACGACATGCGCGATGCGCTGGTTGCAGACCAGTTCCGCGTGTATTACCAGCCCATCGTCGAACTGGCGACGGGAAAGATTCACAAGGCCGAGGCACTGATCCGCTGGCAGCATCCCACGCGCGGCATGGTCGAGCCTTCCGCATTCATCCCGCTGGCGGAAGAGACGGGCATGATCGTCGAGATCGGCGACTGGGTATTGCGCCAAGCCATGCACCAGGTGAAACGTCTGCAGGAGATACACCACAAGGATTTCCAGATCAGCGTCAACAAGTCGCCCGTGCAATTCCGCCACGACAATCCCCTGAAAGCGGAAGAGTGGCTGCGCGAATTGGAGACGCACGGACTGCACGCCAGCAGCCTGGTCGTCGAAATCACCGAAGGCGTGTTGCTGGACGACAATGGAAACGTCAAGGAGCGGCTGCTTTCCTCGCGCGATGCCGGCATCCAGGTTGCGATAGACGACTTCGGCACCGGCTACTCCTCGCTGGCCTACCTCAGGAAGTTCGACATCGACTACCTTAAGATCGACCAGACCTTCATCAATAATCTGGGCAACCATCCGGACGATATGGCCTTGTGCGAAGCGATCATCGTCATGGCGCACAAGCTGGGTTTGCAGGTGATCGCCGAAGGCGTTGAGACAGAACAGCAGCGCCTGCTGTTGCTGAACGCCGGTTGCGACTATGCCCAGGGTTACCTGTTTTCAAAGGCAATACCGGCGGACCAGCTCGAAGCCTTGCTGCTGGGCAGCAAACCTTAATAATCGCTGCAATTCCTCATGCGCGCATGATTTAACGCGCATTTTCGTCCCGCTTTCGAGGCGGATGCGCTGCCGCCGGCTTTCTCCCGTTTTCCAAAATAGCCTGTTTTTCTGCCTTTATTCAACGCTTGAGCGTGACGCCGACCTGCTACTTTAGCGTCGAGCCGATGCCCTCGGTTTCCCTATTCGAAAGAGGTGGATCATGTCAGCACAGAAAAATATCCGGTTGGTTTCTTCCCGTGGCGAAGAAAGCCCCATCGAATCCGAAGCGATTATGGAGTCGCGCGGACGCATTGAAGCCGAGATCGAGGCGCAACTGGCGGTGCAGGCGCGCTCGCGCGCCGAAGCTCATGCACGGGCCATCCTGCAGGGCAAGGTGCGGCAGGAAAGCGAACTCACCGAACAAATAGAAGCGCGCACCCGCGCCGAATCCGAAGTGATCGGCGAAGTGCAGGCGCGCCTGGAGCTCGAACGCGAGCTCGCGGCAGCGGCACACGCCAAGCTCAAAGCAGAAGAGCGCCTGACCGAAGCGGTGCGCGAAAAACTGGAAGCCGAAAGACAAGCCCAGGCCGAACTCGAACAGCGCACGGCGGCCGAGCAGCGCGTGCGCAAGGAACTGGAACAGCAAGCGGAACTGGAACGCCAGGCGGCCCTGCTGGCTCAGGAAAAGGCGCACACCGAAAGCGTGGTGACGCAGACCGTACAGAACAAGCTCAAGGCCGAAAAAGAGGCGATGGCCATGGTCAACGCCAAACTGACTGCCGAGGACTCGGCACAGGAAGCGATGAATGCCAGAGTGCGTGCCGAAATGCTGGCGCTGGCCGAAAAACAGGCGCGCGTCGCCGCCGAACTGGATGCCGAGCGTGCCGCCATGGCGCGGGCGGACGAAGAGCGCAAAGCGGCGCAGGAAGTCGAATTGCGCATCAAGCTCGAACAGCAGGCGCAAGCCGAAGCATCGGCGCGCGTGGCAGTCGAAATGAAATCTGCCGGCATCGCCAGAAAAGCCGTCGAGGCCGAACAGGAAGAACGCTTGGCGGCGGAACGCAAACTGCAGGCCGAGCAGGAAATGCTGAAACTGCTGGAATCGCGCGTGGAGGCCGAACAACTGGCCATCAAGGAACGCGAAAAGGCAAACGAACTGCTCAAACAGATCGAACTGGAAGCGCGCGATCTGCTCTCGGCAGAAGAACAGGCGCGGCGCGCCGCGGAGACCAGGCTGCAGGCGGAACGCGAATTGATGGAGATTGCGCAGCAACGTGCCGAGGAGGATATGCGCGCCTCGCATGCCGTCGAATTGCAGGTGCATGCCGAGGCGGAAGCGATAGACCTGGCCAAGCAAAGATACGAAATGGCGGAATGCGCGAAGAGCATTGCCGAAGGCAAGGCCGAATTGGAAGCCGAACTGAGGATAGCCGAACAGGCCCAGGCACAGGCCGACGAACTGGCGACGCGCGAGATGCAAAAGAAACTGGACGCGATCAATGCCATGCTGCCCATGGCCGAACAGCGCGCCCAACTTCTGGTGGAATCCTGCCTTGCCGTAGAGGACAGGCTGGCAACAGAGGCTGCAGCCGTGGCCGCCCTGCAACTGCGCCTCGACACCGACCGCAGTGCGATAGAAGCCAACCTGCAACGGATCGCTTTGGAAGAAGAAGCCACACGGCAACGGATTGCATCGGAAGAAGCCGCCGCGCGGAAGCGGATGGCTGAGGAAGAAGAAGTCACCCGGCAACGAACTGCATTGGAAGAGGAAGCTGCACGCGTTTCCGCGGCAAAGATCAATGCTGAAAACGAAGCCATTGCCAGGATCACTTCGCGCATGGATGCCGAGCAGCGTGCCATCGAGGCCGACAACGCGCGTATCGCTGCCGAAGTGCGCGCCGAAGAAATCGCAGCCGCCAACAAGGAGCAGGCAGAAAGATTGACCGCAGCAGCCCGGGCAAAGGAAGAAAGCGCAGCTCGCGCGCACAACATGGCGAAGCTGAAAGCCGAAACGCTGGAACGCGCCGTCAAGGCCGAAGAAGAGGCCGTGCAGGCCGATGCGCGCGCCGTGATGCAGTCGCGCCAGCGCATCGCCACAGCAGAAGAGACCAAACGCCGCATCGAGGAACGCGAACGCAAGGAAACTGAACAGTTGATTCTGGAACAGCAAAACCGGGTTGCCGCACAAAAGGCTGCAGAAGAGCGCATTGCCGAGCTGGTGCGCCAGCATGTGGCCATTGCCGCAGAAGCGAAACGCATCGCCGAAGACCGCGAAAGCAAAGAAGCCGCCCGACTGGTATTGGAGCAGCAGCATCGCGATGTGGAGCAGCAGAAATGCGATGCCGAAGAGCAATTGATCGTTGCCTGCAATGAACGCCTGGAAGCGGAACGTCTTGCGCTCGAATCAACCGCTGCCCGCGTGGCCGCCGAGCAGAAAGCCGCCGAATTGACACGGCAACGGGATTTCGCGGAGTTGTCGGCGCTTCAGGCCGCCAATGCGAAAATAGAAATGCAGGAACAGGCCATCGCAGCGTTTAACGAAAGCGAAGAAATCGAGCGCAGCCTGAGCGAAGAGGTGCGCGAAGAGTTGCGCAACACCAAGTCGCAACTGGAAACCGGAAAGCTGCTGAAACGGTTGAACAGCACACATCGCGTCAATCGCATCTCGCAGGGCGCACTGGTCGCCACATTGTTGCTGGGGGCGGGTTTGTGGCTGGGCGGAACGGGCACGAATGCGCAGGCGGAGAAGGTTGCAGACACCGGCAGCATCGTGGTTGCGCAACTGGCTGCCGTACCGCAGCCGGCCGAGCCGGTCGATCTGGAGAACTTGAAGCTGTCCGCTGTTCTGGGTACCGCATCTCCGGTGCCGGGTGCGCAGGGGCTGACAGAAAAGGAATTCTGAAGCGTTTGCTTCAGGCAAAAAGAAACGGGGGCTGAATGCCCCCGTTTTCGTTTGCAGCCGTCAGGTTCAAAACCTGACGACGCGGGCCACGCCGCCGCTCTCGATGACGCGAACCTTGTCGCCGGCCTTGATCTCTTCTTCCTTGCTTGCGGCTTGCACGACGGAGATGTAGCTGCCGTCCTCAAGCTTGATGGCAAATTCGACACCGTCTTCGCGGGTATAGCCTTCTTCTGCGGCAGCGCCGGCCATGCCGCCGACCACTGCGCCAAGCACGGACGCAACTTGTCCGGTCTTGCCCTGGGCAGCACCGCTACCCGCAATGCCGCCGACAATGGCGCCGGCAGTCGTGCCGACCTGGCTCTTGGTTCCCTCGATGCGCACCTTGCGCACGCTCTCGACCGTGCCAACCTTGAAGCGCTGTACCTGTTGCACCTGGTCGCGCGTATAGACGTCACCGCCTTTTTCAGTGGCGCAACCGCCGATTAGCAGGGCTAGCGCGAGCGGAAATACGAGTTGGTTTTTCATCGTGACGACTCCTCGGGAAAACGACTCCTCAAGCAGGCTGGGATGAACTTTGTCCGGGTTCTGTAACAGCTTCGTCAGCCAGATCCGGCACAGGTTCCCCGGGGCGCCACTGTTTCAGCAACAGGGCATTGCTGACCACGGATACCGAGCTCATCGCCATCGCGCCGCCCGCGATCATCGGGTTGAGCAGTCCCAGCGCTGCCAGAGGAATACCCAGCACGTTGTAGGCGAAAGCGAAAAACAGGTTCTGGCGAATCTTGGAAAGCGTCACATGCGACAGGTCGATGGCGTCCGCCACGCTGTTGAGGTCGTTGCGCATCAGTGTGATGTCCGCCGCCTCGATGGCGATGTCGCTGCCGTGCTTCATGGCGAAGCTCACATCGGCCGCAGCCAGCGCGGGCGCATCGTTGATGCCGTCGCCTACCATGCCCACCAGCGTGGTTTCGTTGCGCAGCGAGTTGACGTAGTGCGCCTTGTCCTGCGGCGATACTTCGGCGATGAAATCGTCTATGCCTGCCTGCTCGGAAATGGCTTTGGCAGTGGCCTGGTTGTCGCCGCTCAGCATCACCACCCGGATACCCATTTCGCGCAAACGCGCCACGGCAACGCGGCTGCTGGGGCGAATCTTGTCGGCGAATGCGATGTAGCCGAGTAGCACCTGTTCGCGCGCGACGGCGATCACGGATTTGCCCTGTTGCTGCAATGCCAGTATCGACCCCTCGTCCAGCGCGATGCCCTGCTGCATGAGGAATGCGGGCGAACCGAGCTGGTATGCGACGCCGTCCAATTTTGCGCGTAAGCCGCTGCCCGGCGCTTCGTCAAAATCGCTGATGGGGAGCGGCATTGTGGCTTGTGCCTGTGCATGCTCGGTGATGGCGCCGGACAGCGGGTGCGTGGAGTGCTGCGCGAGGCTGGCCGCGATGCGCAGCAGTTCGCCGGCGCTGCTGGCCGCACTCGGACGCAGGTCGGTGAGGGCGGGTTTGCCCTCGGTCAGCGTGCCGGTCTTGTCCAGCACCAGCACCGCAAGTTTGTGTGCGCGCTCCAGCGCCGCCGCATCCTTCACCAGTATGCCTTCGCGTGCCGCCAGGCCGCTGGCGACCACGATGGTGACGGGGGTCGCCAATCCCAGCGCACAAGGGCAGGCGATGACCAGCACCGAGATCGCGTTGATGAGCGCATTGGTGAAATCGCCGTCGACCTTGAGCCAGATGAGGAAGGTGAGGGTGGCAAGCACCAGCACGACAGGTACAAAGATGCCGGAAATCTTGTCGGCCAGACGCTGTATTGGCGCCTTGGAGCCCTGCGCCTGCTCCACCAGTCGTACCACTGCGGCCAGCTGCGTATGGCTGCCGACGGCGGTTGCGCGGCACCTGATCATGCCCTGATGGTTAAGCGTGGCGGTGTAGACCTTGTCGTTCGCATTCTTGGTTTGCGGCATGCTTTCGCCGGTGAGCATGCTTTCGTCCATGGATGAGGTGCCTTCCAGCACCACGCCGTCCACCGGCACGTTTTCGCCGGGACGCACGATGAATATGTCGTCCGGACGCAACTGCCCCGCCGAGACATCCAGAATCTGCCCGTCGCGCTCCACATGCGCAATTTTCGGCTGCAACTGGATCAGCTTTTCAATGGCGCTCGATGCCTTGGCCTTGGCACCCATTTCCAGCAATTTTCCCATCAGCACCAGCGTGATGAGCACCGCGCTGGATTCGAAGTACACCGGCTGGTGGATGTCGAAAACGATGATGGCGACGCTCAGGAAATACGCGGCACTGGTGCCCAGCGCCACCAGGAGATCCATATTGCCACTGCCGCCATGTCTGACGCTGGCCCAGGCGCCGCGATAGAAACGCGCGCCTATCCAGAATTGCACCGGCGTTGCCAATGCCCACTGCGCCCAGGTCGGGATCATCAAATGCACGTCGAACAACATGAGAAGCATCTCCAGCACCATGGGTGTGATGAGCGCCAGCGCGATGAAGAAACGCAGTTTTTCATGCTGATAAGCCTTCACGCGGTCCGCCTTTTCGGCCGCAAAGTCGCGCGTCACATGCGCATCGAAGCCGGTGTCGCGTACCGCCTTGATCAGCGCGTCCACATTGGTGCGCGCTGGATCGAAGGTCACGCTGGCTTTTTCGGTGGCCAGATTGACCACGGCGGTGACGTCAGGTAGTTGATTCAATGCCTTTTCCAGGCGGCCGGAACACGATGCGCAACGCATGCCGACGATCTGAAGGTCGGCGTGATTTTCTGCTTGGGACATGGGGAAATAACTCGGAGGAATGAATAGGCCAAAAGATACGCCCGAGCGCCACCCTTGTCCATCTTGACCTTGAGCAAAACGGGGTTTCCTGTTTCAATCCACCCTCATCCAAACAGCAGGGAAGAACATGGCTCAGGCAAGCATCGGCATCATCGGGGGCAGCGGCGTCTACGACATCGAGGGGTTGGAGAACAAGCGCTGGGAAAAGGTGGAATCGTCTTTCGGTGAGCCGTCTGACGAATTGCTGTTCGGCGAACTCAACGGTGTGAAGCTGGCCTTCCTGCCAAGACACGGCAGAGGGCACAAGATACCCCCGTCCGAGATCAACTTCCGCGCCAACATCGACGTGCTGAAAAGAGTGGGGGTGACGGACGTCATTTCGGTCAGCGCCGTAGGCTCACTGCGCGAACACCTGACTCCCGGTACCTTCGTCATCGTCGACCAGTTCATCGACCGCACTTTTGCCAGAAACAAATCCTTCTTCGGTACCGGCCTCGTGGCGCACGTCTCCATGGCACATCCGGTATGCAAGCGCCTGGGCGACCATATTGAAGCGGCAGCCAAAGAAGCGAACATCAACGCCCTGCGCGGCGGCACCTATCTGGTCATGGAAGGCCCGCAGTTCAGCAGCCTCGCCGAATCCGAGCTATACCGCAGTTGGGGTTGCGATGTGATCGGCATGACCAACATGCCCGAAGCCAAGCTCGCCCGTGAAGCCGAACTCTGCTACGCCACCGTGGCCATGGTCACCGACTACGACTGCTGGCACCCCGACCACGACGACGTGACCGTGGAGCAGATCATCAAGGTGCTGTTGGCGAACGCCGACAAGGCCAAAACACTGGTGAAGCATCTTGTGCCGCACGTTGGCAAAGATGCCAAGGCCTGCGATTGCGGTTGCCGCACCGCGCTGCAATATGCGCTCATCACCGCGCCCGAAGCGCGCGATGTATCAATGAAGAAGAAGCTGGAAGCGATAGCAGGGCGGGTGCTGTAATAATGCCGTCATTAATGGAACTACTAGCCAATCCACTAAGCCAGCAAGCTGGCAAGTGGCTGGTTATCCGGCGTAGGCCGGAATCCAGTGGTTTTAATGACTGGACACCGGCCTACGCCGGTGTGACGAACGATTTTGAATGCTGATACGCAGGCAACCGATGACCGAACAACAATTACGTACTGAGTTACTGCAAACCTCCCGCCGCATGGTCGAACTCGGCCTAAACCGCGGCACGGCAGGCAACGCCTCCGTGCGCTGCGGCAACGACATCCTCATCACGCCATCCGCCTTGCCGGTAGCCGAGATGACCGAGCAAGACCTGGTGCTGATCGCCAAAGACGGCAAGGTGCTGCAAGGTCGCAAGCCCTCCAGCGAGTGGCGCTTCCATTGCGACATCTTCAACGGCCGCCCCGAGATCGGCGCGGTGCTGCACATGCACTCCACCTACGCCACCACCATGGCCTGTCTGGGCAAGGATGTGCCCGCCGTCCACTACCACATCGCCATCGCGGGCGGAGACACCATCCGCTGCACGCCATACACCATTTTCGGCGAACAGAACCTTTCCGACCTTGCCTTGGAAGCGCTTGATGATCGCAAGGCCTGCCTGCTCGGCAACCACGGCATGATCGCCCTGGGCAAAGACCTCAACGATGCGCTGTCTGTCGCGCACGAGGTCGAATACTTGTGCGAGATCTACTGGCGTACGTTGTCGGTGGGAGAGCCGAAGATACTTACTGCGCAGCAGATGCACGAAGTGAAAGCGAAGTTTGTGGAGTACAAGAAACGCAGTTAGTTATTGATCCGTTCGCCCTGCGCCCAACAACCCCGTTCGTCCTGAGCCCGTCGAAGGAACGAACGGCGCGCAGAACAGAATCGGCAAAGCGCGAAGCCTTACGATTAAATTTGAATATTAGTTATCACAGGAAACCACCATGACCATCAAATCCCGAGTCCGTACCGTCCCCCATTACCCCAAGCAAGGCATCATGTTCCGCGACATCACCACGGTGCTCAAAGACCCCGTCGGCCTGCGCGCCACCATCGACGAACTGGTGCGCCGCTACAAGGACGTAAAGATCGACAAGATCGCCGGTATCGAATCGCGCGGCTTCATCATCGGCACCCCGCTGGCCTACGCACTCGGCGTCGGCTTCGTGCCCATCCGCAAAAAAGGCAAACTGCCCGCCGAAACCATCGGCCATGACTACGTTCTCGAATACGGCACCGACCGCATCGAGATTCATACCGATGCGATTTCTAAAGGCGAAAAAGTCCTGCTGGTGGACGACCTCATCGCCACTGGCGGCACGGCAGAAGCTGCAGTCATTCTCATCGAGAAGATGGGCGGCAAGATCATCGAATGCTGCTTCATGATCGACCTGCCGGATATTGGCG
>JAUSBC010000036.1 GCA_030652215.1 Sideroxyarcus sp. | reverse complement strand
CTGGTCGCCTGGCTCATGCTCTGCGCGGTGGCCGACACTTCTTCCGAGGCGCTCGACAGCGCGTCTGCAGAACTGCGCACTTCGCCGATCACCTGCGACAGCTTCTCGGTCATGCTCTGCATCGCCAGCAGCAGCTGGCCGGTCTCGTCCTTGCTGGTGACCTCTATCTTCGCGGTCAGGTCGCCTTCGGCCAGTTGATTGGCCACACTCACGGCCTCGTTCAGCGGCTTGGTGATGCTGCGTGTGATCCACCATGCGAAGGCGATGGCGAGTGTGATCGCCGCCAGGCCGAGGACGAGGATCAGGGTCTGGGTCTGATTGGCTACCGTGGCCGCTTCATCGCCGGTCTTCTTCATCAAATCCGCCTGGAAGTGGATCAGCTCGTTGACGGACTGGATGTATTCCCCTTGGGATTTGCGCATGCTGGTGACCATGAGTTCCACAGCCGCATCGCGCTTGCCGGCTTTCATCAGGTCGAGGAATTTATCCTGCTCGGCGACGAAGATCTTGCGCATCTCCAGCGCCTTGACCAACACCTTCTTGCCCGCGTCTGACAGGATGACATTTTCCAGCTTGCCGAAATTTTCGATGATTTGAAGGCGCGCTTCCTCTACCCGCTTCAGTTCCTTTTGCACTTCATCGGGATTGTTAACCAGCGCAGAGTTGCGTAGCGCGCGGGCGATCACGTTGATATTGTCGATGATGTTGTTGGCGAAAACCGTCTTGGGGAATTTGTCGTTCACCAGGTCGTCGATCTCGGCGTTGATCTGGCCGACGCGCAGATAGGAAACCGACGAAATGATCGCCAGCAGGACTAACACCAGGGCGAAGCCGAATCCCAGCCGCATCCCAATTTTCAAGTTCTTGAACATTGCATAACCTCCTCGGAAAATTTAATTTGATTCAATCTGTATTTACGCAGCCATGGCCTGCGGAACCTGTCCGGCAACGGACGCCAGCGTGGATATTTCATCTACCGACAGCACCTTGCCCACGTCGAGCAGGATCACGAACTTGCCGTTGACCTTGCCCATGCCCTGGATGAAATCGGTGCGTATCTTGGCGCCGAAGGCCGGCGCGGGTTCGATCTCGCCGGCGGGAATCTCCAGCACTTCACTCACCGCATCCACCACCACGCCGATATCGTGCCGCTCCTCGCCGGTCGGCACCTCGATGATGACGATGCAGGTGCGCCGCGTGATTTGCGTCGGGTTGCGGCCGAAACGCGCGGCAAGGTCGATCACCGGCACCACCGCGCCGCGCAGGTTGATCACGCCGCGAATGAAACCGGGCATCATCGGCACTTCGGTCAAATGGCCGTATTCGATGATCTCTTTCACGCTCAGCGTACCGACCGCAAACATCTCGCTGCCCAGCGCGAAGGTCAGGTATTGCCGAATATCCGCCGCCTCAGCCGCCGCAACCGGACTTGCTGTTGTTGCCAATGCACCCATTGCTGTCTCCTTAAGTTTTCTTGAATCGAAATTCGAAATTCATCACGCCGCTTCCAGACAGCTCTTCTCAGCCTGCGAGCCAACTTGTTGCACCAGACGCGGCACGTCGAGGATCAGTGCCACCTCGCCGCTGCCCAGGATGGTCGATCCGCCGATGCCGTTGATGTGGCTGAATATCCGGCTCAGCGGTTTGATCACGGTCTGGAACTCGCCCTGCAGGGAATCCACCACCAGCCCGGCCCGTGCGTTGCCGTACTGCACCACGACGACATTTTCGCGGCGCACCGGCGCACACTTGACGTCGAACATGTCGCGCAGACGCAGGTAGGGCAGCACCTGCCCGCGCAGCGACAGATAGTTGCGCTCGTTGGCGGCGCGCCGGTCTTCGTCGGAAAGTTCGATGCACTCGACCACCAGATCGAGCGGAACGACGAAGGAAGATTTGCCGACGCCGACCAGGAAGCCGTCGATGATGGCCAGCGTGAGCGGCAGGCGGATGCTGATCGTGGTGCCCTTGCCCTCTTCGCTGTCCAGGTCGATGCTGCCGCGCAGGGCGCTGATGTTGCGGCGCACCACGTCCATGCCCACACCGCGGCCGGACAAGTTGCTCACCACGTCAGCGGTGGAGAAGCCGGCCTCGAAAATCAGGTTGAATATTTCCTTGTCGCTGAGGTTGGCATCCGGCTGCACCAGACCGCGCTCGATCGCCTTGCGCAGGATCTTGTCTTTTTTCAGGCCGCCGCCATCGTCGGACACCTCGATGACGATGCTGCCGGAATCGTGATAGGCATTGAGGCGCAACGTACCTTTGGCCGGCTTGCCCTGCGCGAGGCGCACCTCGGCCGGCTCGATGCCGTGGTCCATGGAGTTGCGCACCAGATGGGTGAGCGGGTCGCCGATCTTTTCTACCACGGTCTTGTCCAGCTCCGTCTCGCCGCCGCTGATGACCAGTTCGATATCCTTGCCCAGCTCGCGGCTGACGTCGCGCACCACGCGCTGGAAACGGCTGAACGTGCCGCCGATCTGCACCATGCGCAAAGTCAGCGCCGAGTCGCGCACTTTTTCCACCAGCCGCGACAGGGTGGAGGCGGCCTCCTGCAACTCGGTAATGCCGGCGCGCTGCGCAATCAGCGCGGTACCCGCGCTGGCGATGGTCAGCTCACCGACGAGGTTGATGAGCTGGTCGAGCTTTTCCGCATCGACGCGGATCAGGCTGCTTTCCGCGGTCTTCTGGTCCTTGACCTGCTTCTGCTTGTCCAGCGCGGCGGCGACCACTTCGGGGCGCACGATGTGCTGTTCCAGCAGTACTTCGCCGATGGGGCGCTTGTCCTGGGCCTCGCTCTGCGCCTGCTGGCGCAGGGTCTGCTCCAGCTCGGCGGCAGTCAGCGTGCCGCACTGCACCAGTATTTCGCCCAGACGCATTTCTTTCCCGGGAAGGTCGCGGATCACCTGTACATATTCGGAGATCTTGCTGTGCGGCGGCATGATGCGGATCTGGCAATCGTCGCGCACGAAATCGAAGGCGCCTTCGATCATCGCCTTGTCGACCGAAGTCTGAAAACTGATCTCGAAACCGAGATGGCAGGATTCCGCGTCGAGCTGCGAAATGGGCGGGACGGTTTCGACCACGGTGACGACATTGACGAGCGTGCCGAAAGTGCCCAGGTAGCGGATGAAGGACAGGGGGTCCATACCGTTGCGCAGTACGTCGCGGCCGAAGCGCAGCGAGATGTGCCAGTTGTCGGTTTCCACATGTTCCGCGCTGCTGCGCTCGAGGTGCGGTTCAAGTTCCGCCGGCATACCGTTCTTGGCCGTGGCGGGTACTTCGGCTTTGTGGCCGAGATACGCATTGAGCCGGGTGATCAATTCGCGGCTGCGCACGTTGCTCGCTTCGCTGGGATCTTCGCCCGTATCCGCATGGTTGACCAGCGTGCCGATATGGTCGCGCGAAAACAGCAGCAGGGCGACCAGATCGGCCCCGATTTGCAGTTCCGCGCTGCGCACGCGGTCCAGCACGCTTTCCGCCACGTGGGTGAACGCGACTATATATTCCAGGCCGAATAGTCCGGCCGAGCCCTTGATGGTGTGCGCCGCGCGAAAAATGGCGTTGATGATTTCCGGATCGTCCTGCGCGCGTTCGATGTGCAGCAGCGCCTCTTCCATCTGCTCCAGCAGTTCGCGGCTTTCGATGATGAACGTCTTGAGTGCTTCGTCGAGATTCATGGAATTTTCCTTAGTGCGCGGTATGGGGGGCAATCACGACCTGGTCGCCGAAGAAGCCGCCCAGATCGCACAAATCGAACACTTCGAGAACAGGTTCGCTATGGCCGGTGAAATGCAGTTGCTTGTCGCGGATCATCGCCTCCAGCTTGGCGGAGACCAGCAGTTGCAGGCCGGCGGAGTCGATCTCGGTGACCTGCGACAGGTCGATTTCCAGCACGTCGGCCTGGTTGATCTGCGGCAGGATCGCGTCCCTGAGCTCGGCCGCGCGATAAATCGTCAGCTCGCCTTCGATGGCGAAATGCGCGCTACCGTCTTTCGGAGTCTTTTGATTTGGCATGTGCATCTCCTGTGGGAGAAATTCGTCGTGTCAGGGAAGAACCAGTTTGGAAACGGCCGTCAGCATCTGCGCCGGCTGGAAAGGTTTGACCACCCACGCCTTGGCACCGGCTGCCTGCCCGGCCTGCTTCTTGTCTTCGCCCGCTTCGGTGGTGAGCATGATTACCGGCGTGAATTTGTACTCGGGCAGTTTCTTCGCCTCGGTGACGAAAGCGATGCCGTCCATGTTGGGCATGTTCACGTCGCTGATGATGAGATGGATCTTCTGCCCCTTGAGTTTGGTCAGCGCGTCCTTGCCGTCGCAGGCCTCGGTCACGTCGTAGCCAGCGCCCTTGAGCGCAATGCTGACCACTTGCCGCAGCGAGGCGGAATCGTCCACAACCATTATTGTTTTTGCCATTTGCTCTCTCCTAGAAAAAAGTGATTTCGGAATTGGTGGTCTTTGCCGACGTTGACGGGGCTTTGCCGCCATGTGCAGCATGTTGTTCTGGCATGGTGTAGGTGCGTGCCAGTTCGTCCAGCCAGGTGCGCGCGTCCATCGGGGTTGGCGCGGTGCCGGCGGTACGCGCGTCCATGTAGTCCTGCAACTGATCGTCCAGCTTGCCGAGGTCGTTGCGCACGTGCATCAGCATCTGGCTCACCCGGTCCTGGAACTGCAGCGCCACCAGCACCTCGGCAATCTCGTTGCCGATGATCTGGCTTTCGTTGCGCAAAATCTCGGCCGAATCCGACAGTGCCGAGGTGGCGGTGCCGAACTGCGTCATGACGCGCGCGATCACTTGTTCGGAACCGGCGACCATTTCGGTGTCCTGTTTGGCGTACTGCTCGGAAACCCGCAGCGTGGACTCGATGGCCTGATTGACCGTTTCCACCGTTGCGCTGATCTTCTTGCCGGTTTCGCCGGAGAGGTTGGACAGTTTGCGCACCTCGTCGGCGACCACGGCGAAGCCGCGCCCCACTTCGCCGGCGCGCGCCGCTTCGATGGCGGCATTGAGCGCGAGCAGATTGGTCTGCCCGGCGATATCGCCAACGTCCTGGGCCATCTTTTTCAGGTCGCCGGTGAACCGGGACAGGGCCTGTATTTCGCCCAGCATCGAGCTTTTCACCTCCAGCGCCGAGCGCAGCGAGGTGACGATGGAATTGAGTTCGCTTTGGCTCTCCTGCAACAGCACGACCAGGCTGGCGTGCGAGCCGTCGCCTTTCGACGACACTGCCGAGGTGGCGACTGCAGTGGACAAGCGCTGCGACAGGTTGGCGAAGCGCACGGAAAGATTGGTGATGGACGATTCGGTATGCTCGCGCGCCATTTCGATCTGGTTGGACCAGACCGGCAACACATCCGCGCACAGCTGGTCCAGTCCTTCGACCTGTTTGGCTTTCGTCTGGCGCAGTTCGTTTTCGAACCACTCGCGCAGTTGCGCGGCAGAGCTGTGCAGCGAACGTTTGTGGCTGGACAGCGTGAAGCGGCCGGAGATCAGCGTCAGCATTGCCAGCACGGCGCACACTGCCAGCGCGAGCGGTTGGGCGCCCGCCATCAGGACGATGGCGACGATCCCCGTCAGGCCGGTCAGCAACTGCGGAACGATGATTCCGGCATGGCTGGCGTTGGCATTCGCTTGCGGCATGTTTCCCATCTCTTCTCCCTGGTCTGAAGCGGCACTTCCTGCATTCGGTCAGCCCTGTTTCGGGACAGGCGCTGTTGGGAGCATGTTGCGGGAGGGGACGGGAAAGAAATATCAGGCAATCTTGAATCGCGCGTCAGCAGCAGGGAAAGGCCGTGTAGGGATTTCCCTATGAACCGATAAAACGTAGTTGAAGATGAGCCATGTAGCCATGTAGGTTGGGCAAAGCGCAGCGTGCCCAACATGTTTGCTAAGTTTATTAGGATGAATGCTCAAACAAAGCGGGCTGAAGCGGGGCTTTCGCGGGGAAGCAGACCTCGATCAACGTGCCCTTGCCCGGCTCGCTCAGGAAGACGATTTCTCCTTCCAGCATGTTGCTCAGCTCTTCCATCTCCACCAAACCCAGTGAGTCTTTTTTGGACCGGTCCAGGTCGAAGCCGATGCCGTCATCGCGAATTTCCAGACGGAAATCGCTGTCGCGCTTCTCCAGTGTGACGAAGACATGCCGCGCCGCGGCATGCCGCAACACATTGGACAGGGCGATTTGCGCAATCTTGAAAACCAGCCGGGTTGAGGTTTCATCCATCTCGCCGGACGCCGTGTCCACGCGCACCTCATGCCAGATACCAACCGGGGCCAGGCAGTCATCGGCCAGCCATTCGAGTGCGGAGGCGATACCCATGTTCAATACCGACGGGTGGATGACGGAGACAATTTGGCGCATTTGCATGATGGTGTGGTCCAGCAACTCCAGCGACTCGTCGATCTTTTGCCCGAGTTCGGGAAGGGTCTTGCCGAAGCGCGTTCGCATCATGGCGATGTTCATGCGCGCCGCACTCAGCGACTGGCCGTATTCCTCGTGCATTTCGCGGGCGATTTCCTTGCGCGCGCGCTCTTCGACCAGCTCGCGCCGCGCGGTCAGGTCGCGCAACAGCGTGCGGGATTCGCGCAGGTGGTGTTCCGTTTCCTTGAGCTCCGTGATGTCGCGCCCGATGCTGAGCACGCCGGTGATTTGTCCCGCTGCGCCGCGTTCCGGGATGAGGCGGATGTGGCTGGTCATAGCCCTGCCCGCCGCGCTGGACCAGGCGCACTCGACTTCTTCCTCCTGTCCGCCGGAAAGCACCGCGCGGATTTTGTCCTGATAGCCCGCCCCGCAGTATTCGCGCGTAATCCACTGTGCGCCCTTGCGTGTGACGGTGACCGCGAGCAGGTTGAAGGCCGGATTGGCATAGGTACGGTGGCCTTCGCTGTCGTAGCGCGCGACGGTATCGGGCGATCTTTCGACCAGCGCCCGGAAATTTTGCGCCCGGGCTTCGGACAGCGTTTGCGCGCGACTGTCGGCAACGCGCATGAAACACAGGATCTGTCCGCGCGTTGCGCCCTCCGTTTTCGGGATGAGCCGGATTTTGTAGTTCAGCGCGCGGTGTTCACTTCTGTGCCAGAGCGGGCTTTCATACTCGATGTTGCGGCCGTGCAAGGATGCGCTGTGCAGCGCGTCGAGCAGGTCGTCCAGGAAGCGCTTGCGGTCGCCGGTCTCGCGCGCGGCGATCCGGGCAAGTTCCTTCCCGCAGTGTTCGGTCGCGATGACGGAGAGGGCCGTACTATTCGCTTCTTCGATAAAGAAGCGCTGCTCGCTGTCGGCGCGAATGATGAAAATACTCTCCGAGCTGAGGCGGAATATCTCGTGCAAATGCGGGTTACCTGCGCGAGCCGGGAGCAGGGACAACTGCTTGATGAAATACAGCATCGCACCGGCGCAAACGAGCAGGGTGATGACGATGGCGGCTTCTGTCAGCATGATAATTGCCTGGGTTGAACGGAAGCGTACGATGCAGTCGAACGCGTCGCGCGGCTATCAGGCAATGTTGAACTTGGGGTAGGAATTGTCCTACGCGGGGATCAGACCAGGTGATGCGAGACGCCGTAGCGTATGAGTTCGGCATTGTTGCCCAGGTTCAGCTTAAGCATCAGGCGTGCCTTGTGGGTGCTGACGGTCTTGTTGCTGATGACCAGCTCGTCGGCGATTTCGTTCACGCTTTTGCCCTGCACCAGCAGGCGCAGGATGTGGAATTCCCGTTCCGACAACAGTTCGTGCGGCGCGCGGTTGGCGTTTTCGCCGGAATCGAAAGCCATCGCCTCGGCCAGCGCGGGATCGATGAAGCGCCCGCCGCCGACCACTTTGCGGATGGCCGCAATCAGGATTTCCGGATCGCTGTCCTTGGTCAAATAGCCGGCGGCACCGGCGCTCAGCGCGCGCCGCGCAATTTGCGGCTCGTTGTGCATGGAGAGTACCAGTATCGGCAGCTGCGGGGTCTGCGCCTTGAGCCTGCCGATCAATTCCACGCCGTTGATGCCGGGCATGGTCATGTCCATCATCAACAAGTCGGCCTCGCTTTTGCGCGCCAGTTCCAGCGCCTCGGCGCCGTTCGTGGCCTCGCCGACGATGGCGATATCCGGGTACAGCGCGAACAGGCGTTTCAGGCCTTCGCGCATGATGGCGTGGTCTTCGGCAATCAATAATTTAATCATGCTTCACCTGTATTTATTGAGTACGGGATGCGAACCGTCAGTATGCAGCCGTGTCCGGGTTTGCTGTTGATCAGCAGTTCACCGCCCAATGCCAGCGCCCGTTCGCGTATGCCGAACAGCCCCAGCGTCTTTTTCCGGGGCGCGTCCGGATCGAAGCCGTCGCCGTCGTCCCGGATTTCCAGCATGCAAGCGCCGTCCTCTTCCTGCAAGCGGATGACGACATGCCGCGCGCGGGCATAGCGCATGATGTTGGTCAGGGCTTCCTGCACCATGCGGAAGATGGCGATGGACTGGTCGTCGTTCAGATGCTTCTCGACGCCCTTGCCGTCCAGCTCGAGCTTGCAGGAAATGGCATTGCGCTTGCCGAATTCCGCAATCTGCCACTCGATTGCGGAAACGACGCCCAGATCCAATACCGAAGGCCGCAATTTCGAGGCCACTTCGCGCACCACCTGGATTGTCGAGTCCACCCGCCACAGGATGGACTTCACCTGCTCGTCCAGAAGCGGATCGCCCTTGCCGAACTTGATTCTGAGCATCGAGACGTCCATGCGCAACACCGTCAGTATTTGTCCCAGTTCGTCGTGCAGATCCCGGGCGATGCGCTTGCGCTCGTCTTCCCGCGCCTCTTCGCGGCGCACTGCAAGATCGCGCAGTTGCTCGTTCGATTGTTCGAGCCTGAGTTCCGCATCCCTGAGCACGGTAACGTCGGCGTATGCGCCCAGTATGCCGGTTGCCTCGCCGTGCGCACCCAGCAGCGGCACCTTGTTGGTAAGCAGCCAGCGCTCGCGGCCGTCTGCAGTGCTGAGCGACTCCTCGATGTTGAGCTTGGGCGCGCATGTGTCCATGACCTCGCGATCATCCGCCTGGAAGTGTTTCGCCTGCTCCTGCGGGTACAGGTCGAAATCGTCCTTGCCGGCCAGTTGCTCGTGGGCCGTGAGGCCAGCGTCCTGCATGAACAGGTTGTTTGCACCCAGATAACGGCCGTACCGGTCTTTCCAGAAGACCCGGATGGGCACATTGTCGAGTATGGAGCTCAATATGTTTTTCGAATCGCGCAGTTCGTCTTTTGCCTGCCGCAGTTTCTGGATCGGATAGCGCACGCTGTCGATGAACACAGCGCGATAAATCAACAGGTAGGCAATCACTTTGTACACATGCCCGAGCAGGTTGAAGACGTCGCTGACATTGCTGTACAGGACGAAACACAGTTCGCTCAGGATGGTGACGATGCAGGCGGCGGACAGGTAGATCGTGTCGAAAGGCTGCGTGCTGTCTTGTTTCGAATGGCGGAAAAGCCGCAGTGCGGCGACGGCGAGCAGGGCGATGATGACGTATTCCGCGCCGACCTTGGCCGCCGTCAGTCCCAGTCCGTCAATAAAGGTTTGCGGCAATTCGTCTCCGTGGTACAGCACCAGCCAGTAGACAAATATAGTGACTGCAAGGCTGGCAAGCAGCATCCCGTAGCGGCTGGAAGGTTTGGAGAGAGGTTGCCAGGTGCGGAAGGACACGGTCAACAACAGCAGCGCGGTGACGAAGCGGCCGGCCAACCAGAACTGGATGCCTTTCTCCGGGCCGCTGGGTGTGACGAAGTCCGGCATGCCGCGGAACGAAAACATGTGGCCGAAATCCAGCAGACCGACGGTCAGGAAACCGCAGGCCAGGATCAGCGTGTTGGTGGCTCGGCTTGCATCGTAGGCATTCCAGGTGATGGCAAACACCAGCATGGCGATCACGATGGCGAAAACTTCCATCGCCACATGGATGGGCAGCGGCATGATGTCGGCGCCGTGCAGGACGGCAAAAGGAGGACTCAGCCAAACGACCAGAAACAATCCGGCCAGACCGATCAATAGCCAGGATGTGCGACGCAACTCAACGGTGTCGAAGGGCATGAGCAGATGCGCATTGATTGATCGGGGCCTCAACTATAGAGCCCGATTCCGAATAGGGCAACAGTCCGGCGTGCTCGCTTATAATGCCCGCACAGCCACGAGCAAGGAACAGCCAATTGAAAATCGCCACCTGGAACGTGAATTCATTGAAAGTGCGTTTGCCGCACCTGCTGGATTGGCTTGCCGAGAATCCCGTGGATGCGGTGTGCCTGCAGGAAACCAAGCAGCAGGACGCCGATTTTCCGCAGGCCGAGTTGCAGGCGGCCGGCTATCACAGCGTATTCAGCGGGCAGAAAACCTATAACGGCGTTGCCATCCTGAGCCGCGAGCCGGCCACGGATGTGCAATACGGCATCCCCAACTTCGAAGACGAACAGAAACGCGTGCTCGCCGCCACCGTCAACGGCGTGCGCGTGGTGTGCGTGTATATCCCCAACGGGCAAGAGGTCGGCTCCGACAAATACCAGTACAAGCTCAAATGGCTGGCCGCACTCACGGCATGGTTGAAGGACGAGCTGGCGAAACATCCCAAACTGGCATTGCTGGGCGACTACAACATCGCGCCGGAAGACCGCGATGTCTACGATCCGGTGGCCTGGCAAGGCAATGTGCTGGTCAGCGAACCGGAGCGCGCTGCGTTCAATGGCTTGCTCGCACTGGGCCTGCGCGATTCCTTCCGCCTGTTCGAACAGGCCGAGAAAAGCTACTCCTGGTGGGATTACCGCATGATGGCCTTCCGCCGCAACATGGGCCTGCGCATCGACCACATTCTTATCAGTCCGGGATTGCAATGCACCTCATGCATCATCGACAAGGCGCCGCGCAAACTGGAGCGGCCGTCGGATCACACTATCGTGGTGGCGGAGGTGGCGTGATGAGACGCTGGCTGCTGGCCATGTTGTTGGTCGCACAGCCGGCATTAAGCGGCGATCTACCCCGCCCCGATCACATCGTCATCGTGATCGAAGAGAACAAGTCGTTCAGCCAGATCATCGGCAACAAGGATGCGCCCTACATCAACGAACTCGCCAAAAGCGGCGCGCTGTTCACCCAATCCCACGGCATCACCCATCCCAGCCAGCCAAACTACCTCGCCCTGTTTTCCGGCAGCACGCGCGGCATCAGCAGCAATACCTGTCCGCTGGACCTCAGCGGCGACAACCTTGCCAGCCAGTTGTTGGCGAAAGGCCTGAGCTTCGTGAGCTATTCCGAATCCATGCCCGAGCAGGGCTATGAGGGCTGCATCTACGGCGCCTACATGCGCAAGCACAACCCGGTCGCTAACTGGAAAGAACTCGCCGCCTACAACCAGCCGTTCAGCGCCTTCCCGACCGACTATTCGAAACTGCCCACCGTGGCCCTCGTCATGCCCGACCAGCGCAACGACATGCACGACGGCAGCATTGCGCGGGGCGATGCGTGGTTGAAGAAGAATATCGAAGGCTATGCGCGGTGGGCGATGACACATAACAGCCTACTCATCGTAACCTTTGATGAAGATAATGGTTCAGAAGGCAACCGTATTGCCACCATCTTTGTGGGTCAGATGGTCAAGCAGGGACAGTACAAGCAGCGCGTCGACCATTATGGAGTGTTGCGCATGGTAGAGGAGTTGTATGGTTTGCCTTTGTTGAATGAGAGCGCAAAGGTGCAGGCGATTAAGGGGATATGGACGAAATGAACCAATGGCGCATCCCAAGCTGGTTGGAAAAAGAAGCCAGCGTAGGATGGGTTGAGCGTAGCGATACCCATCGTTTTGCTTGATGGGTATCCTTCGTCAACCCATCCTACAAAAGCATCGCTGTTACTCGTGCTCCCCGTCCAACCCCAACTCCTGAATCTTCCGCGTCAAGGTATTGCGCCCCATGCCGAGCAGCGTGGAGGCTTCGATGCGCCTTCCGCCCGTGTGCTGTAGCGCCTGGGTGATGAGGGTGCTCTCGAATTGTTTGGTGAGCGTGTCGAGGATGTCGGGTTCGCCGCGTTGCAGGGCGAGGGCGGCTTGTTGTGCGAGTGCTGCGCGCCAGTCCTGATTGAGCGAGGTGCTGGCGTGGGTGTCGCGCCATTCGGCGGGGAGGTCGGCGATTTCGACTACGCGCGTGGGCGTCATTACGGTGAGCCAGTGGCACAGGTTTTCCAGTTGGCGCACGTTGCCGGGGATGTCTTGCGCGGCTAGGTAGTTCAGCGCGGCTTCGCTCAGTGTCTTCTGTTCTACGCCCAATTCCTTCGCGCTCTTCTGCAAAAAATATTTCGCCAGCAGCGGGATGTCTTCGCGGCGTTCGCGCAGTGGCGGCAGGCGCAGGCGGATGACGTTGAGGCGGTGGAACAAGTCCTCGCGGAACAAACCCTGTTTAACGCGCTCGTCCAGATTCTGGTGCGTGGCGGCGATGATGCGCACATTGGCTTTGATCGGCTGGTGGCCGCCGACGCGGTAGAAGTTCCCGTCCGACAATACGCGCAGCAATCTTGTCTGCAATTCGGCGGGCATGTCGCCGATTTCGTCGAGGAACAGGGTGCCGCCTTCGGCCTGTTCGAAACGGCCGTGTCTTGTAGTAGTCGCGCCGGTGAAGGCGCCGCGCTCGTGGCCGAACAGTTCAGATTCGAGCAGGTCTTTTGGAATCGCTGCAGTGTTGATGGCGACGAAGGGTTTGTCGGCGCGCGGACTGTGGCGGTGCAGTGCCTGTGCGACGAGTTCTTTGCCGGTTCCCGATTCGCCGTTGATGAGCACGGTGGCGTTGGATTGCGCTAAACGGCCGATGGCGCGGAACACTTCCTGCATGGAGGGCGCGTGGCCGAGGATGTCGGGGGCGGTTTGCGCGTCTTCTGCATGCGTGTTCTTGCGCTGGCTTTGTTCCAGCGCACGACGGATCAACTCCACCGCGTGGTTCACGTCGAAAGGCTTGGGCAGGTATTCGAACGCGCCGCCCTGAAATGCCGACACCGCGCTCTCCAGATCGGAGTAGGCGGTCATGATGATGACGGGCAGGTTGGGGAAATCGTTGCGCAGTTTCTGCAGCATATCCAGCCCGGAGCTGCCGGGCATGCGGATGTCGCTGATTACCATTTGCGGCATGCTGCCGGGCAACTCGGCCAGCGCTTCGTCGGCGGAAGCGAAACTCTTGTATTCGATCTGTTCGCGCGCGAGGGCCTTTTCCAGCACCCAGCGGATGGAGCGGTCGTCGTCGATGATCCAAACTGGTTTTGTCATTATTATTTTCCTAGGTGGGGTAGCGGTAGCACGACGGTGAAGCAGGTGCGTCCCGGTTCGCTTTCAAATTCGATGCTGCCCTGATGCTGGCTCACAAAATCCTGCGCCAGCGTGAGGCCCAGCCCGTGGCCTTCGGCGCGACCGGAAACCAGGGGGTAGAAAATCTTGTCGCGCAAATGTGTGGGGATTCCGGGGCCGTTGTCGATGATCTGTACCGCGATGGCGAGGCGGTGCAGTTTTTTCATGAGCGTGACCTGGCGCGTGATGCGCGTGCGCAGCACGATCTGGCCCTTGCCGTGCATGGCCTGTGCCGCATTGCGCACGATGTTGAGCACGACTTGTATCAGTTGCTCCTTGTCACCGTGCAGTTCCGGAAGGCTCAGGTCGTAGTCGCGCTGGATGACCAGGCCTTCCGGCAGTTCCGCCAGTACCACGCTGCGTACGCGCTCCAAGACCTCGTGGATATTGAGCGCACTAAAATGGGGCGCGTGTTGCGGGGTGAGCAGTTTTTCCATCAGAGAGCGCAGACGGTCGGCTTCCTGAATGACGACCTGGGTGTATTCGCGCAGGGCAGGGCGGTCCAGTTCCTGTTCCAGCAATTGCGCCGCACCGCGTATGCCGCCCAGCGGATTCTTGATCTCGTGCGCCAGATTGCGCAGCAACAGGCGGTTGGCCTGCGTCTGGTCCAGCATTTGTTCTTCGCGCGCCAGTTTCAGCGTGCGGTCTATGGTGTGGAATTCGAGCAGCAGGGCATAACTGCCGAGTTGCAGCGGGGTGGCGGTGCAGCTCAGGTGCAGCTTGGTGGTGCTGCCGTGCGTGCTGAGTGTGAGCTCATGCTCGATGTGGCTGGCGCGACTGGCGATGGCCGATTGTATGGTGCCGAACAACTGCTCGGTATTGGCGAACGCATATTGCAGCGGGTGCCCGAGCAGGTTGGTGTTGCTTAGCGCGAATAGATGCTCGGCCGCCGGATTCAGATAGGCGATGCGGGACTGATCATCCAGCAGGATGATGGCAGTGGCGAGGTGTTCCAGCGAAGGGAGGTTGGAGGGTGGCATGTCAGTCTACAAAGCAGAAAACATGCCATGCAAAATTATTACTTGAGATTGGATAGTTCGGACTTGAGCGCTTCGACATTTTTTTCGTGAGCGGTCACGGCTTCCTGCAAGGTGGCGACCTTTTCTTCATACTTGGCGACATTGCGGAAAGTCTGTCCATCGGGACCTTTGTAGACTTCCGGATTCTCCATGCCGTCCTTCAATGCGGCGCGCGCTTCCTCCAGTGCCGCCTGTTCTGTGGCGAGTTCGTCTTCCAGTATCTTGCGGCGCGCATCGTCGCGGCGGGTTTGTGTTTCGCGGTTCACGCGGGGGAAACCCTCGGCATTCTGTTTCTGCTCGGCGTTTTGTTTCTGTTGAGGCTTGGACGGGGGAGCCATCGTGGGCAAGGGCTCCAGGTGCAGTTTCTTGGCGCCCTTGAGGGGCGTGCTGGAATAAGTGACATGACCGTCGTCGTCCACGCGCTTGTAGATTTCCGCATGCGCGTTGAAAACGAAAGCAGCCAGGCAAAAAAACGCGGGCAGGTGACGTAGCTTCATGATTGTCCCCAATAAACGATGCGCGAAGTATAGGTTAACGCGGGGGCGCTGAGAAGTCTCGCACCAAAAAGAAACGGAGCCCGAGGGCTCCGTTCTTCAATGCCTGCTGATACGGCTTAGAGGCTGTAGTACATGTCGAACTCGACCGGGTGGGTCGTCATGCGGATGCGGTTAACTTCTTCCATCTTCAGTTCGATGTAGGCATCGATGAAGTCGCTGGAGAATACACCGCCGCGTGTCAGGAACTCGCGGTCCTTGTCCAGAGCGGCCAAGGCTTCATCCAGGGAAGCGCACACGGTTGGGATCTTTGCATCTTCTTCCGGCGGCAGGTCGTACAGGTTCTTGTCTGCAGGATCGCCGGGGTGGATCTTGTTCTGGATACCGTCCAGACCGGCCATCATCAGCGCGGCAAAGGCCAGGTAGGGGTTGGCCGTCGGATCGGGGAAGCGCGTCTCGATGCGGCGGGCCTTGTCGGAATGCACGAAGGGGATGCGGAT
>JAUSBC010000031.1 GCA_030652215.1 Sideroxyarcus sp. | reverse complement strand
TACCTGCTTGGCGAATTCAAGTTGTCAGACGGCACGCCGGTCAAGCCCGCATTCCAGATGCTGCAGGACCGCGTCAAGGATTACACGCCGGAATGGGCGGAGCAGATCACCGGCATCCCCGCCGAGACCATCAAGCGCCTTGCGCACGAGATGGGCATCACGGCGCGCGACCAGAAGATCGAGTTACCCATCGCCTGGACCGATTCCTGGGGCAAGGAGCACGACACCGTCACCGGCAATCCGGTCTCGTTCCACGCCATGCGCGGCCTCGCAGCGCACTCCAACGGTTTTCACACCATACGCGCGCTGTCGATCCTGATGACACTGCTGGGCACCATCGACCGCCCGGGCGGTTTCCGCCACAAGACGCCGTTCCCGCGCCCGATTCCGCCTTGCGCGCGCACGCCGAACGACCCGCGCGCGGTGCAGCCGAATACGCCGCTGGACGGCATGGCGCTGGGCTGGCCGTCCGATCCGGACGACCTGTTCGTGAATGCCGACGGCAGCCCGGTGCGTCTGGACAAGGCCTTCTCCTGGGAATACCCGCTGTCGGTGCACGGCATGATGCACAACGCCATCACCAATGCCTGGCGCGGCGATCCCTACAAGGTCGACACGCTGATGCTGTTCATGGCCAACATGGCCTGGAACTCTTCGATGAACACCAGCGAAGTGCGCAAAATGCTGGTCGACAAGGAGGAGGACGGCGAATACAAGATCCCGTTCATCGTGGTGTGCGATGCATTCCATTCCGAAACGACCGCTTTTGCCGACCTGATTCTGCCGGACACCACCTATCTCGAACGCCACGACGTGATGTCCATGCTCGACCGCCCGATCTCCGAGTTCGATGGTCCGGTGGACTCGGTGCGAATTCCGGTATTGCCGCCGACCGGCGAATGCAAGCCGTTCCAGGAAGTACTGATCGAACTGGGCACGCGCCTCAAGCTACCGGCCTTCGTCGACAAGGAAGGCAAGCGCAAATATCGCGACTATCCCGACTTCATCGTCAACTGGGAAACCGCGCCGGGCTCCGGCATCGGTTTCCTTATGGGATGGCGCGGCAAGGGCGGCGAGAAAACGCTGCGCGGCGAACCGAATCCGAACCAGTGGGAGATGTACGCCAAGAACGACTGCGTGCACCATCATGTGCTGCCGCGTTCCTACCAGTTCATGCGCAACTGGAACAAGGGCTACCTCGAATGGTCGCAGCGCAGCGGTATCACGCGCTATGCCGAACCCATCCTGATCCACCTGTATTCCGAAGTACTGCAGAAGTTCCGCCTTGCAGCCCAAGGCAAGAGCATCACGCGCCAGCCGCCCGCGCATCTGGCGAAGCGCGTCGAGACCTTCTTCGATCCGCTGCCGTTCTACTTCGAGCCGCTGGAGACGCAGACCACCGACAAGCTGAAATACCCGTTGTCGGCGCTGACGCAGCGCCCGATGGCGATGTACCACTCCTGGGATTCGCAGAACGCCTGGCTGCGCCAGATTCACTCGCATAACTATCTTTACGTCAATGCGAAAACGGCCAGGGATACGGGCATCGCCGACGGCGACTGGATCTGGTGCGAATCGCAATGGGGCAAAGTGCGCTGCATGGCGCGCTACAGCGAGTCGGTGGAACCCGGCACGGTGTGGACCTGGAACGCGGTCGGCAAAGCGGCCGGTGCATGGAACCTGACGCCGGACGCAAACGAATCGCAGCAGGGCTTCCTGCTCAACCACGTGATTTCGGAAGAATTGCCCGCGCAGTCGGACGGCAAGCGTTTCTCCAATTCCGACCCGGTCACCGGACAGGCGGCCTGGTACGACGTGCGCGTGCGCATTTACAAGGCGGAAGAGGGAGAGCCCGAACAGACCTCGCCGCAATTCGCACCCATGAAGAAATATCCCGGTATGAAAGAACACCCGAGCTGGCTCGCGTACTTCGGCGGCGGCAAGAAGAAGGGCGGTGCGAAATGACCCAACTTGCGCTAGTAATCGACTTGAATGTCTGTGTCGGCTGTCACGCCTGCGTGACCAGTTGCAAGGAATGGAACACCTCCGGCTCCGCCGGGCCGCTGTGTGATGAAAACCCCTACGGCGCAGATCCTACCGGCACGTTCTTCAATCGCGTGCAGACCTTCGAGATCGGGCAATACCCGAACAGCGAAACGCTGCATTTCCCCAAATCCTGTCTGCATTGCGAAGATCCTCCCTGCGTGCCGGTGTGCCCGACGGGTGCGTCGTACAAGCGCAAGGAAGACGGCATCGTGCTGGTGGATTACGACAAGTGCATCGGCTGCAAGTATTGCACCTGGGCGTGTCCGTACGGCGTGCGCGAGTTCGACGAAAAAGCCAAGGTGATGAAGAAGTGCACCCTGTGCGTCGACCGCATCTACGACATGTCCATGCCCGAGATCGACCGCAAGCCCTCCTGTGTGAAAGCCTGCCCGACCAGCGCGCGCCTGTTCGGCGACATCCATGATCCCGAATCGGCCGTGTCGCAGGCGATACGCGAAGACGGCGGTTATGCGCTCATGCCGGAATGGGGCACGCAACCCGCCAACCATTATCTGCCGCGTCGCAAGACCAAGCTCAAGATCCACATGGACGAGCTGGAACGCGCGGACAATCCGCTCAAAGTGGACGGCCAATTGCCCAAACCGGCAAAGGGTGCGCCATCCATGGACGACGTTTCTGCCTGGTAAGACTGACTATGAAACCTGCATTTTCCGTGATCTTTTTGACTACCCTGCTCGGCGCCGGGCAGGGCCTGTTCCTTGCGCTGTTCACGCACCAGTCGTACGCGCTGTTCGGCCTGTTGCCGATGCAGTCCGCTGCTTACTACGGTTTTGGCAGTGCGCTGGCGATGCTGTTCCTGGGCGGCGGCCTGATTGCCTCGTTCTTCCACTTGGGCAGACCGGAGCGGGCCTGGCGTTCCGCCACGCAGTGGCGCACTTCCTGGTTGTCGCGCGAGGTTATCGTGCTGCCCGCGTTCATGGGCGTGGTGTTTCTCTACGGCATGGTGCATGTGTTCGGCTTCCTGCCCGAGATCGTGACCCTGCCCAGCGGCCTGGTCATCGACCTGTCCGTGGTGATCGGCACCGTCGGCACTTTGCTGGCGTTCGCGCTGTTCGTCTGCACCGGCATGATCTACGCCTGCCTGCGTTTTCTGCGCGAGTGGAATTCGCCGCTGACGGTGATCAACTACATCCTGATGGGCGGCTCTTCCGGCTTCATCCTGGCGGCGCTCTTCTCGGCTGTGTACGCACCGACCGAGACGGACTTCTTCGCCGGCTGGGCCATCATCATCACGTTGCTGGCGTTTGCCGGGCGCGGCGCTTCGCTGGTGCGAAACGCGCGCCTGAAGCCGAAATCGACGATACAGACCGCTATCGGCGTGAAGCACCCTTACATCACGCAGCGCTCCATGGGTTCCATGGGCGGCAATTTCAACACGCGCGAGTTTTTCCACGGCAAGAGCGTGGCGTTCCTGCGCGCGATCAAGCCGACATTCCTTGTCCTGGCATTCGCGGTTCCGCTGGCCCTGCTGGCGCTCGGGATGCATAGCCCCACCTTGTTGGGCGCAACGTTTATACTGCAGTACTTCGGGCTGATGGCGGAGCGCTGGTTTTTCTTCGCACAGGCCAATCACCCGCAGAATTTTTATTACCAGACCATAGGTTGAGCACGACATCTTGAAAACCACACACTCGCGTAATTACTGGCTGAACCGTCTGTTTCCTTTCTTGCAGTGGAAACACCTGGTGGACAAACAATCCACACGTGCCGATTTGATCGCGGGCATAACCGGTGCCTTGATCGTACTGCCGCAGGGCGTGGCTTTCGCCACCATCGCCGGGATGCCGCCGGAATACGGCCTGTATGCGGCCATGGTGCCCGCCATCATCGCCGCTCTGTTCGGTTCGAGCTGGCATCTGGTCTCGGGTCCGACCACCGCCATTTCCATCGCCGTATTCGCCGCCATGAGCCCGCTGGCCGATCCGGGTTCGCCGCAATTCATCAGCATGGTGCTTACGCTGACTTTTCTGGTGGGCTTGTTCCAGTTGATCCTGGGCTTGGCGCGCATGGGCGTGCTGGTCAATTTCATCTCGCACACGGTGGTGATCGGATTCACGGCGGGCGCGGCGCTGCTCATCGCGGCCAGCCAGGTGAAGAACTTCTTCGGCATCGCCATCGAACGCGGCGCACACTTTCATATCGTGATCGAGCGCTTCATCGAACAGTTCGGCAACATCAATCCCTGGGTCACGCTGGTGGGCGCGGTCACGTTGGCCACGGGCATTCTGGCCAAGATCTACATCCCCAAGCTGCCGTACATGATTGTGGCCATGGTGATCGGCAGCGTGATTGCCTATCTGCTTAATCTTCAGCTTGGCGTGGAGACCACGCTGATCAAAACCGTAGGGGCTTTGCCCGCGCACCTGCCGCCGCTGTCGCTGCCGGATTTTTCCTACGCAACCATCCACAAGGTATTGTTTCCGGCACTGGTCGTCACCATGCTGGCGCTGACCGAGGCGGTCTCCATCTCGCGCTCCATCGCGGTGAGGTCGGAACAGCGCATCGACGGCAACCAGGAGTTCATCGGTCAGGGCCTGTCCAACCTGGTTGGCAGTTTTTTCTCCAGCTACGCCTCGTGCGGCTCGTTCAACCGCAGCGGAGTGAATTACGCTGCGGGTGCGAAAACGCCGATGGCGACGGTGTATGCCTCGCTATTCCTGGTGCTGGTACTGCTGCTGGTTGCGCCGCTGGCTTCCTACCTGCCGACGGCGGCGATGGCGGGCATTTTGTTCCTCGTGGCATGGGGCCTGATCGACTTCCACCATATCGCCAGTATCTGGAAAACCAGCCGTTCCGAAACGGTTGTGCTGTGGGTAACCCTGCTGGGTACGCTGGTCGATCTGGAGAAGGGCATCTTCTTCGGCATTCTGCTCTCGCTCACCATCTATCTGTTCCGCGTCTCGCGTCCCGGCATCGTGCCGGTGGTGCCGGCGAAGGAGGAGGGCGCCTATCACTTTGTGGGTGCTGAAGATCATCCGCAATGCCCGCAATTAAGCATGGTGCGCATCAACGGTGCGATATTCTTCGGCGCGGTGGATCATGTGCAGACCAGCCTGCAGAAGATAGACGAGATCGAGCCGCAAAAGAAAACCGTGCTGATTATCGCGCGCGGCATCAGCTTCGTCGATGTGGCCGGGGCCGAAATGCTGGCGCAGGAGGCTCGCCGCCGCCGCAAGATGGGTGGGGGGCTGTATTTCTACCGCTGCAAAGACGAGATATACAAATTCCTGCGCAAGTCTGACAAACTGGACGACATCGGTGCAGGCGGCTTCTTTCCGACTATGTCGAACTGGATCAAGCCGATCTATGCCACACTCGATAGCGAGATATGCCGCAATTGCACGGCTCGCATTTTTTCGGAATGTCATGCCAAACTACCGGATGGGGAACCGCGCACTTCATGATCGGCTCGTTCAAATAGCGCATTTCTTTACTGCGGTATCGATGAAGAAGGGGTTTTATGAGTGCCGAAACCATCCAAGCCAGAACCATCGTTGCTGCATTCATCTTTCTGTTGGTCGGCGTGAGCGCACTGCTGTTCGCGCCGAACCGTGAGATCGCAGTTGTCCTCAACCTGCTGCTGCTGACCGTATTCCTGTTCGCCTTCGAGGTGGTCGGGGTCGATGTGGCCGCGATCAGCATCATGGTGCTCCTGGGGCTGATCAGTTATTTCAGCGTGCATCTTGGTCTGGCGCACTCTTTGGTTGTGGGGCGGGATCTGTTTCGCGGCTTCTCTGGCAACGCCGTGATCTCCATTATCGCTGTGATGATCGTTGGGGCGGGGCTGGACAAGACCGGCCTGATGAACATGGTGGCCAGTTTCATCATCCGCATCGCCGGGCGCACCGAAGCGCGCATCATTCCCGCCATCTCCAGCACCGTCGGTTTCATCTCCAGCTTCATGCAGAACGTCGGTGCCGCTGCGTTGTTCCTGCCGGTGGTAGGTCGCGTTTCCGCGCGAACCGGGCTGCCGATGTCGCGCCTGCTGATGCCCATGGGATTCTGCGCGATCCTCGGCGGCACCATCACCATGGTCGGCTCCAGTCCGCTGATCTTGCTCAACGACCTGATCCTGGCCTCCAACAAAGGTTTGCCGCCCGAGCAGCAGATGCAGACATGGTCCCTGTTTACCGTCACCCCCATCGGTCTGGCGCTGCTGGCTTCCGGCATTGCCTACTTCGTATTGGCGGGCCGTTTTGTGTTGCCGAACAGATCGGTAGAGAACGTTACCAGCGGTGCAGATGCGATGGAATATTTTCGCAACCTTTACGGTCTTGACTACGCAGTCTATGAAGTGCTGGTACCGTCGGGTAGTACCTTGATCGGGCAAGCGATCAACGATATCGAACAACCAAACCATTTGCGCGTGGTCGCCATCATGCGCGGCACCGACGATCTGCGGATCGGACCGGCACGCGATATCCTGATCACCGAAGGCAGCGTGCTGGGTATCATGGGTGCGCCTGAGCGCTTGCGCGAATTCGCGGCGAACAAAGGTTTGCAACTGCGCGAGCAACTTGAAGCGTTCGCCGAGCAATTGTCGGCGGAGAAATCCGGCATCGCCGAGATCGTCATCCCACCGCGTTCCGGGCTAATCGGCAAGAGCGCGCGCGGCCTCTGGATGCGCAAGAAATACGGTGTGTCGCTGATGGCCATCCATCGCAGCGGCAAAACGCTGCGCGAAGGCGACGGTGTGCGCGATCTGCCATTTCAATCCGGCGATGCGCTGGTGGTGCATACCAGTTGGCAGTCGCTGGCGCATCTGCAAAAGGACCGGGACTTTGTCGTCATCACCACTGAATTTCCGCGTGAGGAGTTGCGTCCACACAAGGTGACAGCCGCGCTCGGCTGTTTTGCCTTCACTCTCACCTTGATCCTGTTTACCAACATCACGCTGTCTATCGCTTTGATGACCGGTGCCATCGGCATGGTGTTGCTGCGCGTGCTCAGCATCGATGAAGCTTACCGCGCGGTGAGCTGGAAGTCGGTGTTCCTGCTGGCGAGTCTGATTCCGCTGGGCCTGGCTGTCGAGACCAGCGGCACGGCGAAATGGATCGCCGAACAGACCCTCTCCGTCTTGGGCTGGGCACCGGTGTGGGTGATCCAATTGACTATCGTGATATTGGCGACGTTCTTTACACTGGTGATGTCGAACGTGGGCGCGACGGTGCTGCTGGTGCCGCTGGCGGTGAATATCGCCATCGGCGTGGGCGCGAATCCGGCGGTTTTCGCGCTGACGGTGGCGCTGGCGACCTCCAATTCCTTCTTCCTGCCGACCCACCAGGTCAATGCCCTGCTGATGGGGCCGGGCGGATACCGCGTGTCCGATTACATGCGGGCCGGCGGGATCATGACAGTACTGTTCATCACTGTGCTCATGATCATGCTGAACCTGGTTTTCTGATGAACGCATGATTCCTGCAATCTATAATCGGAGCCAGTATGAATAGCCGTCTCGCACGTTTTTTCCCTTTCCTGTCCTGGTGGCCGCTGAACGGCGCGAACGTCCGGACCGACCTCATCGCGGGCATCACCGTCGCATTGGTGCTCATCCCGCAATCCATGGCTTACGCGCAACTGGCTGGCCTGCCTGCCTATTACGGTTTGTATGCGGCTTTCCTGCCGGGCATTATTGCCGCGATGTGGGGTTCGTCGGCACAGCTTGCCACCGGCCCGGTCGCGGTTGCTTCGTTGCTGACCGCTTCCGCGCTGGCGCCGCTAGCGGCCACCGGTTCCGAACAATTCGTTGCACTGGCGATTCTGCTGGCGCTGATGGTCGGCCTGATCCAGTTGGGTCTGGGTATCTTCAAACTCGGCGTGGTGGTGAACTTCCTGTCGCACCCGGTCATTGTCGGTTTTACCAACGCTGCCGCCATCATCATCGGCCTGTCCCAACTCAACAAACTGTTCGGTGTGTCCATGGGGCGCAGCGAGCATTTCATCAACGATATATGGGGAGTGCTGCTACAGATCGGTGAGACGCACTTGCCTACCCTGATCATGGGCGTGTCGGCGTTTGCCATCATGTGGGGGTTGAAGAAATTCGCGCCCAAATTGCCCGGCGTGCTGATCGCAGTCGCGGTCACCACCGTCGCCAGTTTTGCCATCGGTTTCGAGCACAACAGCAAGGGTATGATCGATGAGATTGCGGATGCCGAGGTCAAGAATCTCGCCAACGATTTTTCGCGCGGCGAGGTCAGGATAGAAGAACTAAACGGCGTGCTCACCGCCAAATCGGCCGAACTCAAACAACTGCAAAAGGCGCAGGAGGGCAGCGGTCAGCATATCGCGGCGCTGAGATACGAGATGGAGCTGATCAAGCTGGAGATCGAGCACTTGGAAGGCGAGAACCGCAAGGCCGCACGTTCGCTGCGCAAGTTTATCTTCGAGCAGGTTCCGGCGAAAGACACGCAACCGGCCAGACTCTATCTGACCGGTCAGGTGCCACAGGGCGAACAATCCGACGGCTATCGCTGGCGCATCAAGAAAGTGAACAAAGGTGAATTAAAGCTGGTCGGCGGCGGTGAGGTGGTGGGCAGTATCCCTTCCGGCCTGCCCGGCATCGGTCTGCCGAAGATGAGCTGGGAGACCATGATGTCGCTGCTCACAAGCGCGCTGGTGATCTCGCTGGTGGGTTTCATGGAGGCGATCTCCATCGCCAAGGCCATGGCCGCGAAGACCAAGCAGCGCATCGACCCCAACCAGGAACTGCTTGGCCAGGGCATCTCCAACATCGTCGGCAGTCTGAGCCAGTCGTTTCCGGTGAGCGGCTCGTTCTCGCGCTCGGCCGTGAATCTCAACTCGGGCGCAGTCACCGGCTTGTCCAACGTGTTCGCCGGACTCATTGTGCTGGTCACGCTGCTGTTCCTCACGCCGCTGCTGTACCACCTGCCGCAAGCGGTGCTGGCCGCGGTGATCATGATGGCGGTGATCGGCCTGGTGAACTTCAAGGCCATCGCGCACGCCTGGCATACGCACAAGCATGATGGTATTGCCTCCATCGTGACCTTCGTTGCCACGCTGGCGTTCGCGCCGCATCTGGACAACGGCATCATGGTCGGCGCCGGACTGGCAATCATTCTTTACCTGTATCGGACCATGAAACCGCGCGTCGCCATCCTGGGTCGTCATCCTGACGGCTCGCTGCGCGACGTCAAGGTGCACAACCTGCCGGTCAGCGAAAACATCATTGCCATGCGTTACGACGGTTCGCTGTATTTCGCCAACGTGCCGTACTTCGAGGACACTGTGCTGGAGGCGGTGGCCAACAATCCGCAGGCCAAACACTTGCTGATCGTGGCGGACGGCATCAACCAGCTCGATGCATCAGGCGACGAGGTTATCCATCACGTGGTGGAACGCTTGCGTTCCAGCGGAATCCGCGTGGTGTTCAGCGGGTTGAAGAAGCAGGTGTTGGATGTCATGCGACATTCCGGACTGCTGAAATACATCGGCGAAGAGAATTTCTTCATGGATGAGGAAAAGGCGCTGGAAGAGATTTACGCCGAGGTGCTCAAGGTGAAACCGGACGCAAAACGCCGTCTGCTGAAACCAAGCATCGGCGACGACGACGGGGTCAGGATCTGGTTATAAGAACGAACTATTGAAGGCAAATACATGATGCGCAAGGTTGAGGGCAGCAGGGCAGCACAAGGGTTTCGGGCAACGATAGGCAAGGACGCACTGGCTTCTGTAGTTGTGTTTCTGGTGGCATTACCGCTGTGCATGGGCGTCGCGATCGCCTCGGGTGTGTCGCCGATGGCGGGGCTGATCACCGGCATTGTCGGCGGTCTGGTGGTCGGACTGATCGCCGGCTCGCCGTTGCAGGTAAGCGGTCCTGCCGCAGGTCTTACCGTGCTGGTGTGGCAACTGGTGCAGCATTACGGTGTAGGGATGCTGGGCGTGATCGTGCTGCTGGCGGGTCTGATGCAACTGGCGGCGGGGCTGATGAAACTGGGGCAATGGTTCCGCGCCGTATCGCCTGCCGTCATTCACGGCATGCTGGCGGGTATCGGAGTGCTGATCCTGGCATCGCAGTTCCACGTCATGATCGACAAGAAACCGATCGGTTCCGGCATTCAGAACTTCCTCGGCATGGAGCCGGCACTGCTGGATACGTTCACCTCGGGCGGAACCTCGCTGCAGGCATTTTTCATCGGTCTGCTGACCATCGCCATCATCGTGCTGTGGAGCATGTTTGCCCCCAAACGTCTGAAAATGCTGCCGGGGCCATTGCTGGGCGTGGTCGTGGCGGTGATCGTTGCGGCCGTCATGGAATTGAAGATCAAATACATTCCAGATCTGCTGGCCAACCCGGACGACATCAACAACATCTGGAAAGCCATTCAATATCCCACACTGGAAAATCTGCGCGGCGCATTCGATCCGGCCATCCTGACCTCCGCGGTTTCCGTGGCCTTTATCGCCAGTGCAGAGACGCTACTGAGCGCGAGTGCGGTGGACCAGTTGCACCAGGGGCCGCGCACCAAATACGACAACGAACTGGCAGCGCAGGGCGTGGGCAACATGCTGTGCGGAATACTGGGTGCGCTGCCGATGACCGGCGTCATCGTGCGTTCTACAGCCAACGTGGAAGCGGGCGGGGTGACGCGGGCTTCCACCGTGCTGCACGGTGCCTGGCTGCTGTTGTTCGCGGCCGTGCTGCCGTTCACGCTGAGTTACATTCCCGTGGCCAGCCTGGCGGCGGTGCTGGTGTTTACCGGCTACAAGCTGGCTTATCCCAAGGCCCTTCCCGGTTTGCTCAAATTCGGCAAGAGCGAAGTGGCGATCTATCTGATCACCATCGTTATGGTTGTCGCCACCAACTTGTTGGAAGGCGTGCTGATCGGATTGGGGTTGTCGATACTCAAGCTGTTGCAGGCTTTTTCGCATCTGGAAATTCACTGGAACGAGGATTTCGTGCGTAATCGGGTCGAGCTCCATCTTAAAGGCGCAGCCACGCTGATCCGCTTGCCGAAGCTTGCGGCTGCGCTGGAAGAAATCCGGCCCGGTGCTGAGGTGCATATCCACTTCGAGCATCTGGACTATATCGACCATGCTTGCCTCGACCTGTTGTCCAATTGGGAGAAACAGCACGAAATTACGGGCGGTACGCTGATTATCGAGTGGGAAGAGCTGTCTTCCAGATTCCATCGGCGGCGCACCGGAGCGCAAAAAGGTCTCGTGCGCGTGGTGACTTAATATATGGTTAGGGCTGCTTGCATAAAGCGGGTGAATGCTGGAGTATTTGGCTAACCCTTTAGGGTTATTTCGGTCCACTCTTGGTGGTTATGGACGCGAGACGGAGCGTGAGATCAAATCCCTACAAATGTAGTATCCATTTTTGGAAGGGTATTAGATGCATGGACGCAATTTCAGTTCGGTAGATATGGGACGCCGCCAGGCGCTCAAAGAGAGTGGCAGCCTCGGTTTGTTGGCCCTTTTCACTCTACTGGGCCTGGTTCCGGGCGCTGCCTGGGCTGCCACGAACAAGGCGGCATTCGAGGCCAAGACACTGAGCGAAGCATTGGACGCGCTTGGCGGAATCACCCCTGTCGATAGCGCGCTCATCAAACTAACCGCGCCGGACATCGCCGAAAACGGCGCAACGGTGCCGGTCACGGTCGAAAGCTCGCTTCCGCGCACGCAGCAGATTTCCATACTCGTGGAAAAGAATCCAACCATTCTCGCGGCCAGTTTTAACATTTCCGAAGGGCTGGAAGGTTTCATTACTGCACGCATCAAGATGGCGCAGACCTCTGCCGTGATCGTTCTGGTCAAGGCCGACGGCAAGTTTTACCGCGCATCCACCGAAGTCAAAGTTACTGCGGGAGGCTGCTGATGGCTAATCCGACCAAGATGCGCGCATCCCTCAAGGACGGGGTTACCGAAGTCCGCGCACTGATGCAGCACGAAATGGAAAACGGCCGCCGCAAAGACGAGACGGGCAATATCGTGCCGGCCTGGTACATCACCGAATTCAAGGTGGAACACAACGGAAAAGTCGTGCTGGATGGAGAATTCGGCACATCCGTGTCCAAGAATCCCTATCTTGTATTTCGCATCAAGGGAGGCAAGGCCGGAGACAAGGTTTCGCTCTCGTGGGTGGATAACCGCGGCGACAAGAGGTTTGACGAAGTGGAGGTTGGCTGACCTTACACTTCAGTACTGGGCCCGCCTCTGAAAAGGACGGGCTTTAGTTTTACCTGGCTGCAAAAATAAGCTGTACATAATAAATATATAGAGGAAGGGAAGAGATGGTCGAAGAATCGAAGAACGGGGCTAAACACGCCCCTAAGGAAGGCATCTGGGCGAGACTGAAGCGCCCGCCGAAGTGCTCGTTTTTATTCCTGCTCGTTGTTGGTATGGCACTGGGCATCGTCATGTGGGGCGGTCTAAACATGGGCATGGAGTGGACCAACCGCTCCGAGTTCTGCACCTCCTGTCATGAAATGACAATCCCTTACGAAGAGCTCAAGCAGACGGTTCACTACAAGAACCGCAGCGGCACCACCGTAAATTGCGCCGACTGTCACGTGGCCAGCAGCAAAACTCCCGTCGATTACATGTACAAGTCCCTGCAGAAACTGATTGCAGCCCGCGACATCATCGGCCACATCACCGGCATCGTGGATACGCCGGAGAAGTTCGAGGCACACCGGCTGACCATGGCCAAGCGTGTGTGGGAGCGGATGGAGAGCCGGGATTCCAAGGAATGCCGCAACTGCCACAATTTTGCCACCATGGATCCGACCAAGCAGAAATCACGTTCCCAGATCAAGCACGAGGAAGCGCAGGAAGACAAGATAACTTGTATCGTTTGCCATAAAGGCATCGCGCACAAGCCGGTCCATCAGCAACTGGAGCCAAAAGAAGAGGAAGCGCCGGCCGCAATCTGAGGCGGCATGGCGGGGCGGCTGCCACGCCGCTCCGCAGTCAATACACCTACACGGAGTCAATGAAGATGAAGAAAATCGCTGTTACCCTGATGAGCGCCCTGATCGCCGGTCCCGTGCTGGCGGCCCCCGACTGGAGCAAGGTGCCTGCCGTCAAAGTGCCGCTGTTCTATCCCGGCCAGTCCGGCCTGGAATGGGTGCTGATCAAGAAGGACCATTCTGCTGCCAACCAGATCCTGGAAAAGAAGCGCGCCTGCGTGAAATGCCACGACACCGATGCGGTGGAGATCGGCGACAAGATCGTCGCCGGCAAGCCGGTGGGCAACGAGCGCAAGCCGCTGGACAACGAGGTGCCCAAGGGCAAGGCCGGTTCCATCCCGGTCACCGTGCAGGCCGCGCATGACGGCGACAAGCTTTACCTGCGCTTCGAGTGGGATACGCCCAAGGCCGGCAGCGGCAAGAAGATGGACCCCAAGAACGATACCAAGCTGACCGTGATGTTCGATGAAAACAAGGTTGAATATGCCGATCGCGGCGGTTGCTGGGCAACCTGCCACCAGGACTTGCGCGGCATGTCGGATGCGAACGATGCGGGCGCCAAGGGGCACGCCAAGGCCAAGGAACTGGGCTGGGGCGACGGCGTCACCAAGTACCTCAAGGAATCGCGCACCGGGCTCAGCGTGACCGGCAATACCCGAGGCGGATGGGACAAGCTCAAGTCCGACGCCGAAATCGAGGCTGCGCTCAAAGAAGGCAAGTTCATGGACCTGATCCAGTTCAACAGCAAGGACAAGGCAGTCGACGGCTACGTGCTCGATTCGCGCCACATGGGCGGCGGCAAGAGCCTGATCAAGGCCGAAGGCAAGAAGAGCGGCAAGCACTGGACGGTCATTTTCGAACGCACGCTGGCGGCCGGCGGCAAGGGCGACCATGCCATTGCGGCAGGCAAGCTCTACAACATCGGCTTTGCCATCCACGACGACAATGCCGACGGACGTTTCCACCAAGTGTCCTTGGGTTACACGCTCGGACTGGATAACGCCGCTGCCGATTTCAATGCGGTTAAGCCGTAAAACAAGACAACAATAAGTAGTACAGCAGTACGGCAGTAGAGCAATACAGTAGTACAAGCAGCGGGATCATACAGGCCCGCTTAGGGAGCGTTTTTCACAGAGAGAGGAGCAAAACATGAGAATAAAATGGAGTGAGATGGCCTTGGCACTCAGTGCACTGGTCGTGTCGACAGTGGCGTATGCGATGCCGCCCAGCGCGGCAATGCTGTCCAACGCCTGTGCGGGTTGCCACGGTACTCACGGCGCAAGTGCCGGACCGAGCATGCCCAGCCTGGCCGGCCAGTCGAAGGTGTTTTTCATCGACGCCATGAAGAAGTTCAAGAGCGGCGAGCGTCCTGCAACCGTAATGGGACGTCTGGCCAAGGGCTATTCCGACGAACAGATCGTCGCGATGGCTGACTTCTTTGCCAAGCAGAAGCCGCAAGCCCAGAACACAGCGGTAGATCCTGTTCTGGTTGCCAAGGGCAAGACCGTCTATGACAACGCCTGCAAGCGTTGCCATCTGGAAAACGGCAAGGAGTTCGAGGAAGACACTCCTATCGTCGCCGGACAGTGGCTCACGTACCTGCAAATCCAGATGAACGAGTTCCAGAGCGGCGCACGCAAAATGTCGGACAAAAAAGCGGAGAAGGTGAAGCCGCTGACTGATGCCGACTGGGAAGCCGTTGCACATTTCTATGCCAGCCAGAAATAACAGGGAGAATAACGATATGACTATGGAACGCAGAAATTTCCTGAAACTCCTCGGCGCTGGAGCGGGTGCTGCAACGCTCGGCCTCGCAGGCTGTGCCTCGACGTCCAAGCCCAAGGGCGGACGCAAAGTGGTGGTAATCGGCGGCGGCTACGGCGGCACGATTGCGGCCAAGTACATCCGCATGATGGATTCCACCATCGAAGTAACCCTGATCGAGCGCAACGACCATTACATCTCCTGCCCGTTCAGCAACCTCTATCTGGGCGGCATCCTGCCCGACCTGTCCTCGCTGACCATCAAGTACGACAAGCTGGCGGCCAACCACGGCATCAAAATGGTGCAGGCGGAAGTCACCGGCATCAATGCCGCAGCGCACAGCGTGACGACCAGCAAGGGCGTGTTCAACTACGACAGCCTCATCGTCTCGCCCGGCATCGAGTTCCGTACTGACGAGATCAAGGGCTATGACGCGGAAATCATGCCGCACGCCTGGAAGGCCGGTCCGCAGACCGTGTTGCTGCGCAAGCAGCTCGAAGCCATGAAGCCGGGCGGCACCGTTGTGCTGTCCATCCCCCTGGCACCGTTCCGCTGCCCGCCCGGACCTTACGAGCGTACCAGCATGATCGCCATGTACCTCAAGCAGAACAAGCCCGGTTCCAAGATCATCGTGCTGGATGCGAATCCGGACATCGTCTCCAAGAAGGGTCTGTTCCTGAAGGGTTGGAAGAAGCACTACGACGGTCTCATCGACTACCGTCCGGCCAAGAAGGTCACCGAAGTGGACAACAAGAACATGACCGTGCTGATCGAGGGCATCGAAGAGGTCAAGGGCGACGTCATCAACATTATCCCGCCGCAGAAGGCAGGGCATATCGCCCATGTGGCCGGTCTGGTCGGTCCCGATGGCAAGTGGTGCCCGGTCAATCCGATGACTTTCGAATCCACCCTGAAGAAGGACATCCATGTCATCGGCGACTCCTCCATCGCGGGTGCCATGCCCAAGTCCGGCTACTCGGCCAACTCCGAAGCCAAGGTCTGCGCCACCAACATCGTGGCCCGGATGAACGGCAGGGAGCTCACCGAGATGTCCGGCGTCAACACCTGCTACAGCTTCCTGTCGGCCAAGGAAGCGGTCAGCGTGACCGGCGTCTATACGGTGGACAAGGAGAAGAACGCGATCGTGCCGGTAGCCGGCTCTGTCGGGGTCTCTCCGGACCTGTCCGAACTGGAAGCGGTGTATGCCCAAAGCTGGGTCAAGAACATTCTCACCGAGATGTCTTCCTGATTCAGGCAGTATGAAACGAAAAACAAACCCTGCTTCGGCCGGGTTTGTTTTTTTATTTAAGGATATGATACGTATGGGTGCAGTAGGGATATATGAACCCGTTTCGTCACATAACCCCAATGGGTTAGTTTATTACCCCTTCGTGGCTATGGACGCTGATGGCGAGATTAATCCTATAATGCTACTCAAGTTTTGTGCGGTAACGCACTTTTTTCAGAAACAGTTCTAACTAACTCGTAGGAGAAGAAAACAATGAATTTCGATAAAGAATTGAACGCTCGCGGCCTGTCCTGCCCCCTGCCTATCGTGAAGACCAAAAAGTCTTTGAACGACATGACCAGCGGCCAGGTACTCAAGGTCATTTCGACCGACACCGGCTCCGTAAAGGATATGGCCGCTTTCGCCGAGCAGACTGGTAACCCGCTGCTGGCCCAGGAAGAAGTCAATGGCGAATTCGTGTTCTACATGAAGAAGAAGTAATCAGAGTTCCTTCAACCGATCAAATCAAGGGGTAAGTATGGCTAACAAGAAAATGGCGATCATCGCCACCAAGGGAACGCTGGATATGGCGTATCCGCCGTTCATTCTGGCATCCACCGCTGCTGCGCTGGGCTACGACGTTCAAGTGTTCTTCACCTTCTACGGCCTGCAACTGCTGCGCAAGGATCTGTCCAACGTGATGATCAGCCCGTTGGCCAACCCCGCGATGCCGATGCCGATTCCCATGCCGGTCATGGTGCAGATGTTGCCCGGCATGGAATCCATGGCAACCATGATGATGAAGCAGAAACTCAAAAAACACGGCGTCGCCTCTCTGGAAGAGTTGCGCGACCTGTGCCTGGAAGCCGACGTGAAATTCGTCGCCTGCCAGATGACTGTCGATCTGTTCGAGTTCGACAAGAGCGAGTTCATCGACCAGGTTGAATACGGTGGCGCCGCAACATTCATGGGCTTCGCCGGGGACACCGACATCTGTCTGTTCGTATAAAGCGGAGGTCGCAGCAGGATCAAGAGGATGTTTCACAGCGGGATGCCATTGGGGCGTCCCGCACAATTCGGGAGAGAGAAGCAATGAGAATCAATAAGATCGCAGCTTCGATAATTACACTGGGCATGGCGGCATCGCCATTCGCCTATGCTACAAATGGCATGAACATGGAGGGCTACGGCCCAGTCTCCACAGCGATGGGCGGAGCGTCCATGGCGTATGACAATGGCTCTGCCGCCATGATGAACAACCCCGCGACGATTGGACTGATGCCAAATGGCAGCCGCCTGGATGTGGCTGTTGGCGTGATGGGGCCGAAAGTGAAGTCGGAGGCAGGTGGCGCTACTGCCGACTCCAGCGGCGACGCGTATTACATGCCAGCCTTGGGTTACTTGCGCAAGGATGGACCGATGGCCTACGGCTTTGGTGTGTTTGCCCAAGGCGGTATGGGTACAGAATACGGAAGCAACTCTTTCATGAGCGCGGGAAGCGGAAACGAAGTTCGCTCCGAGGTTGGCGTAGGACGTGCACTCGTTCCATTGGCATACGATGTGAATGAGCAACTGGCGGTTGGGGGCTCGGTCGATTTCGTTTGGGCCAGCATGGATTTGAAGATGGTGATGCCTGGAGCCCAGTTTCTTGATATGGCCGGAAGCTTTGGCGGCTCTCAAACTCTAGGTAGCGTAGGCAATACGATGATGACGGCATTTGGAGGTGCGGTCGGTACTGGGTTCATCAACGGTGCCAACCCGGTGAATTGGGGCTATTTCGATTTTTCGAATGGCGATAAATTCTCAGGAAAAGCAAAAGGCAACGGCTTTGCGGCAAAGATTGGCTTCACCTATAAACTCAATTCTCAGGTAACCATCGGCGGTACATACCATTCAAAAACTTCCTTGAGTGACCTGGAAGCCGACGGTGCGAAGGTCAGTTTCAATGCGAATTTGGATGACGGCATGCTTGGTGGAGGTGCTGCAAGCGGCACATACACTGCGATGACTATTCCGGTGACTGGCAAGATATCTGTCAAAAACTTCCAATGGCCGGAAACCTACGGTATGGGCGTCGCGTACCAGGCGAATGACCAGTTGCTGGTCGTTGCCGATTACAAGCGAATCGGCTGGAAGGCCGTGATGAAGGATTTTAAGATGACCTTCGTTGCTGATGGCACACAAGCCAACCCGCTTGCAGCCGGCTTTGCTGGTACAACATTGGATGCGACGTTGTATCAAAACTGGAAGGACCAAGATGTAATCATGCTGGGGGCGGCGTACAAGGCAACCCAAGAGTTGACTTTGCGTGCTGGTCTGCAGACTTCAGGCAACCCGGTTCCGGATGCTTACCTTAATGCGTTGTTCCCGGCTATCGTGAAGGATCAGTACACCCTCGGTGGCGGATATATGTTCAACGCTGCATCCAGCTTCGATATGTCTGTGACGATTGTGCCGGAAGTATCGGCGACAAATCCCAACACCGGCGTGACTTCGAAGATGTCTCAGACCAACTACCAATTGCTGTACAGCTATCGCTTCTAAAGTAGCATAAAAAAAAGCCAGCGATGTTCGCTGGCTTTTTTTCCCCCGCAGTAAAGTAATTGACCATTTAAGGAGGAATTACCTGATGAACAAGGAAATCAATCTGGGACGCCGCGAGGCACTCAAAGCAGGTGGCGGCATCGGGCTTATGGCCGTGCTGGGTGCATATGGTTTGTTGAATTCTACGGCCGCAATGGCTGAATGGAACAAGGCGGCATTCTCTTCCAAGGCTATGGACGAGGCGTTTGCCGCAATGGGTGCTGCGAACCCCGAGGTCAACGCGACCGCTATCCAGTTGAGCGTGCCGGAAATCGCCGAAAACGGTGCGATCGTCCCGGTCACCGTCTCCAGCACGCTTGCCAATGTGGAACAGATCACCATTTTTGTGGACAAGAACCAGAACGTGATGGCCGCCAACTTCATCTTCCCGGCGGGAACCGAAAGCATGGTGACCACGCGCGTCAAGATGGGGCAAACCGCGAATGTGGTTGCACTGGTGAAGGCGGACGGCAAGTTTTATCGCACGGCCAAGGAAGTCAAAGTGACTGCCGGCGGCTGCGGCGGTTGATTGCGACTGGCAACGGATACAGCTCACATAATTAGAGGGGAAAGCAATGGGAAATCCAATGAAGATTCGCGCCGCTGTCAAAGACGGCGTAACCGAAGTCAAGATTCTGATGCAACACGAAATGGAAACCGGGATGCGCAAGGATGGGGACGGCTCGCTGGTCCCCGCCTGGTTCATCACGGAAGTCAAAGCGCAGTATCAGGGCCGCACCGTGCTGGAAGCGCAATTCGGCCAATCAGTATCCAAGAATCCCTACTTGCTGTTCCGCTTCAAGGGCGGTGCAGCCGGCGAGAAGGTCACCGTTAGCTGGGTGGACAACAAGGGCGATTCGCGCACCGACGAGGTGGCAATCTCCGCTTAGTACCCGGCTGCTCTAAAAATTGGCCGAACGATTCGGCCATCCATTCTTTGGGGGATACAGATGAACATCAGCAACGTAAAGAAGGTAATTCTGGTGCTGTCGTTGACGGCCAGCTATGCCGCAGTGGCAGCCGATGCTGCAATTTCGGATTCGGACCGCATTGAGCAGTACCGCGAAATGATCAGCGATGGCAATCCGGCCGATTTTGATGAAATGCGCGGCGAAGAGTTGTGGAAAAAACCCGGCGGCCCGAAAAATGTGTCGCTGGAAAAATGCAATCTGGGCAAAGGTCCTGGCGTCGTGAAGGGCGCGTATGCCGAGCTGCCGCGCTATTTCAAAGACACCAAAAAAGTGCAGGATCTGGAATCGCGCTTGTTGACCTGCATGACCACGCTGCAAGGAATACCGGAAGCCGATATCACCGCCAAGCCTTTCGCTAGCGAGAAAAAGGCATCGGACATCTCTTCTCTGGCCACGTACGTGGTGGGTCAGTCCAAGGGCATCAAGATGGCTGTCTCGCTCAAGCATCCCAAGGAAAAAGAGGCATATGAAATCGGCAAGCGCATTTTCAACTATCGCGCCGGCCCGTACGACTTTGCCTGCTCGACCTGCCATGCAACCAGCGACGTGCGTATCCGCATGCAGGATTTGCCGAACTTCCATGTCCAGAAAGACGCACAAGCGGCTTTTACCAGCTGGCCGGCATATCGCGTGTCGCAGGGTTTGACGCGTTCTTTCCAGTGGCGTCTGAATGATTGCTTCCGCCAACAACGTTTCCCAGAGCCCAAGTTCGCTTCCGAGGTGACCGTCGACCTGACCATGTTCTTGGCGGTCAGTGCAAACGGTGCCGAGTATGCGGGTCCCGGCCTGAAACGTTAACGTAGGGCTCGCGTGGCGTTCGTTCGCCTCCCCGCGCGCAAGCGGGCGAGGGTAGAGGCGGGAGAGCGGGGCGAGTTTTATTATCAGGGGATGGCGCGAGCCATGCCCGTTAGGAGATGACAAACATGAACGCAAAACAATTTGTTGGAATAGCCGTGACTGTGTGCCTGGCAACTGCAACCGTGTCTGCGCAGGCCGGCTCCAAGGAAGAAAAGATGCTGGATGCAAAAGCGGCGGCAATCATCAAGAGCGATTTCCGCGACAAGGGCATCGCCAAGGCTGATCGTGTGAACCAGGACGAACTGCAGGCGGCATGCAGCAAGTACCTGGACGACGTGCCGGTCGACTTGAAGATCAAGCTGGAAGACGAGCAGGCTAAGCACATCAAATGGCCGGCCGACGGCAATTTGATGGGCGACTGGAAAGCCGGCGAGAAGCTGGCGCAGAGCGGCAGGGGAATGACCTGGAGCGACAAGGCGGAAGATCCTGCCGGCGGCAATTGCTACAACTGCCACCAACTGTCCTCCAAGGAAATCGCCTACGGCACCATCGGCCCCAGCCTGCTGAACTACGGCAAGAAACACGGTACGCCGGAGAAAGCCCAGCGCCGCGCCTATGGCCGTATCTATAACGCCAAAGCCTACGCTGCCTGCGCCAACATGCCGCGATTTGGACACATGGGCATTTTGTCCGAAGCCCAGATCAAGGATTTGGTCGCATTGCTGGTGGACCCCGAGTCGCCCGTCAATAAATAAGCTTGCGCTGAACTGCTCTTCGCCGACCGGCGGGGAGCAGAACATCGCGAGCTCCATTCCCGAACACGTTCAAAAACCCGAGCAGGTTTTTAAGGATATCCCATGGACATGAATCGCCGCGAGTTTCTCCAAATGCTGGCTATCGCGTCGGCTGGCGGCTTTCTGCTGAAGCACAGCGAGAGCTATGCCGCCAGCGATGCCGCGCGCATGTACGACTTGCCGAAGTTCGGCAATGTCAGCCTGATGCATATCACTGATACGCACGCACAACTCAATCCCATGTTCTTCCGCGAACCGGAGATCAATCTGGGCGTGGGGCAAATGAAAGGTTTGCCGCCACATCTGGTGGGCAACGCGCTGCTCAAACGTTTCGGCGTCAAGCCGGGCACGGCGGAGGCACATGCCTACACCAGCCTCAACTATGTCGACGCGGCGCGCACTTATGGCAAGGTCGGCGGTTTTGCACACCTGGCCACGCTGGTCAAACAGATACGCGCTTCGCGCTCAGGCTCGTTGCTGCTGGACGGCGGAGACACCTGGCAGGGTACCGGACAGGCGCTGTGGAGCAACGGTCAGGACATGATTGATGCCTGCCTGGAGCTGGGCGTGGATGTGATGACCATGCACTGGGAATGCACGTATGGCGCCCAACGCATCAAGGACGCGGAAGAGGGCGCGCTGAAAGGCAAGATGGACGTCGTCGCCCAGAACGTCAAGACCACCGACTTCGGCGATCCCGTTTTCAAACCTTACGTCATCCGCGAAATCAACACGATTCCAGTCGCGATCATCGGCCAGGCGTTTCCGTACAGCAGTATCGCCAATCCGCGTTATTTCGTGCCGGAATGGTCGTACGGCATACAGGAAGAGAATCTGCAGCTCACCATCGACGAGGCGCGCAAGAAAGGCGCGCAGGTCGTGGTGCTGCTGTCGCACAACGGCATGGATGTCGACCTCAAGCTGGCCTCGCGCGTCAGCGGTCTGGATGCCATCCTGGGCGGCCACACTCACGACGGCATACCGGCGCCCATCCCCGTGAAGAACCGCGGCGGCACGACGCTGGTGACGAATGCGGGTTCCAACGGCAAGTTCCTCGGCGTGCTGGATTTTGAAGTCAAAGCCGGCAAAGTGACGGACTTCCGCTATAAGCTGTTGCCGGTGTTCTCCAATCTGCTGGCGGCAGACCAGAGCATGGCCGCGCTCATGCAGAAGCATCGCGCCCCCTATGCAGACAAGCTCTCCGAAAAACTGGCGACCACCGACGGCCTGCTGTATCGCCGTGGCAATTTCAACGGCAGCTTCGACCAGGTGATACTCGATGCGCTGATGAAAGAAAAAGACGCACCCATTGCGTTCTCGCCCGGCTTCCGCTGGGGCACGTCGCTGTTGCCGGGCTCCGCGATCACCATGGAAGACGTGCTCAACCAGACGGCCATCACTTATCCGTATACGACGCTCACCGAAATGAAAGGCGAGCAGATCAAGATGGTGCTGGAAGACGTGTGCGACAACCTGTTCAATCCCGATCCGTATTACCAGCAGGGCGGGGACATGGTGCGCGTGGGCGGGCTGGAATACACCTGCGAGCCGAATGCGGCCAACGGCAAGCGGATTCAGGATATGCGCCTGAACGGCAAGCCGCTGGATGCAGCCAAGACTTACAAAGTGGCGGGCTGGGCGCCCGTTTCGGAAGCGGCCAGGGATAAAGGCGGCGAGCCGATCTGGGATCTGGTTGCCCGGCATTTGCGTGCCGAAAAAGTGGTCAAGGCGACCGCGCCCAACGTGCCCAAACTCAAAGGGGTTGCCGGCAATCCGGGCATGGTCTGAAATCAATAGAAAGGAATCGTTATGAACACAATCCGCATTCTTGTTGTTTTGCTGCTGGCATCCCTCATGCAATTGGCGTTCGCTGCAGAGCCTGCAACGGGCCTCAGCTATACCGATGTCAAACTGCAGATCGCAAAAATCCAGATCCAGGACAGCGTGAGTTTCGACGATGCGGTGGAATCGCTCAAGCTGCGCGCCAACCAGCACAACCTCAAGTTGGCCGGCGTCAGCCAGCTTTACAAGGAAATCGAAGCGCTGACGGGCAAACCGTCGAAGCGCATGGAAATTTTCAATTTCTGCGACGGCGTCACCGCCGGAAAAATGATCAATGCCGATCCGATGATGATCTCATTCATGCCTTGCCGCATCGCCTTGATTGAGGATATGCAAGGCAAGCGCTGGGTGATTTCGATGATGATGGATCTCAAGCTGATCAAGTCCCTGCCGGCCGATACCCGCAGCAGTGCCGAGCGAGTGATGGCCGCCATGAAAGACATGATGGTCGCGGCTAGTAAGGGCGATCTCTGAGTGGATGCGCTGCGACAGCTTGATGGCCAATCAGTTAGATCATTAGAAAATACCACGTCATTGATGGAACTACTAGCCAATTCACTAAGCCAGCAAGCTGGCAAGTGGCTGGTTATCCGGCGAAAGCCGGAATCCAGATGATCAAATATTTCCCACGCAGGTGGGACGACATCGTGGTTTTGTCCGCTTCGCGGTTATTTTTTAATCTGGATACCGGCCTGCGCCGGTATGACGGCCTAATAAACAATACGGCTTGAATTAAGGTTTTCAGAATGAAAAATTCGATGCGCTGGCTGTCGGCATTACTCTGTCTGTTCCATCTGGGAGCCGCGCAGGCGCTGACCCTCAATCCGCAAGAAGTGGTGCCCGGGGTGTACGCCTTCATCGGCGACACGGGCATGCGCACCGAAGCGAACGAGGGCATGAACGCCAACACTGGGTTTATTGTTACCGACGCTGGTGTGGTGGTGATCGACAGCGGTTCGACCTGGAAGGTCGCGCAGGAAATTCATCGCGTCATCCGCACGGTGACCCGGCAGGCGGTGAAAGTCGTCGTCAATACCGGTGGACAGGATCACCGCTGGCTGGGCAACGGCTATTTCAAATCCATAGGCGCCGAAATCATCGCCGCGCGGCCCGCACAGGCCGACATGCAAGCGCGCGGCAGGATGCATCTGGAAGCGCTGCAAAAAGTATTGCGCGACAAGACCGAGGGCACGCAACCGGTTTACCCCGACCGCTACTTCGACCAGTCCGAAACGCTGACTATGGGTGGACAGGAAATCCGGTTGCTGTATTTCCAGGGCGGACACACGCCGGGGGATTGCGTGGTGTGGTTGCCGAAACAGAAGGTGCTGTTTTCCGGTGACCTGGTATATGTCGACAGGTTGCTTGGGGTCTTGCCGTTTAGCAACACCAGCGACTGGCTGGCGTCTTTTGCGGCGATGGAAAAACTGGAGCCGGAGACGATCATTCCGGGGCACGGCAAGGTCTGCGATCTAGCGCAGGCCAGGCGCGATACCGCAGACTATTTGCGTCTTCTGACCACATACATGCAGCAGGCTGTGGAAAACGGAATCGAACTGCAAGTAGCCATGGACAGCCTGGACCAGAGTGCGTTCAAGCGCCTGAGCAATTACGACCTGCTCAGGGGCGTCAACGCCAGCCGTACATATCTGGAGATGGAAAGCCGCTGACGGTGCGTTTGCGAAACAGGGCTTGTGCCCTGTTTTGGATTCGGCACTTGCTCCACAATCATTCCTCCTCCATCATGCGTGCCGCGACGCAACGTGCGGCGATTTTGAGCGCACGGCAATTTTCTGATACCTTTTCATTACAGGGGTATTATTCGGGTCCCTTCATTCTGGTGGATGTCGGGACTTGGGGAGTTTCATTTGAAAACCATTCAAAGCACAAACAAGACCGAAGAAACAGACGTCCTCGCCAAGACCAGGTCCGCCATCCTGGAAGGGGGGTATGACGATCTCGCAGCGGCGGCGAAAGAACTATCAGCTCGGATCGGGGCGCAACACCCGCCCGCAAAAGACAAGTCCGTTTCCGCACTGGTTAAACCCTTGATCGTCGTCGCGGACATCCTGGCTACGGACGGCAAGTACCTGCGCGACGCAATCGCGGCCTACGGGGATGCGGCTTTCTATTCCACCGGCAGGGACGAAGATCTCAACAAGCTTTCTGTCACCGGCCTGATCGAGCTGGCCGAGTCACTGCCCACCCCGGCAGAACGTATCGAGGCGTACCAGTTGGCGCTGCAAGAGTCGCCAGCATCGAGTCCGGTCTCCGCACTGGCAAAGCACAAAGAAACGGAACAGAAAGATCCCGCTTATTTCAAGATGCGGACGCCGAAAGATCAGCCCCGGCTTGAAGAATCGGTTGTCGAAGGAGACCTCAGGGTCGTTTCTGGCGACGGCATCGCCTGCGTCATCCGCCATCAGGCACCCACGGGAGTCATCTACTATTCAGTTGTGGTGACGCGCGGCTTCTCAAGAGAAAATCTCACCAAGGCCGGCGTGCAAAACGCGCAAGACTTAGTGCGTACAAAGGTTGACGACAAATACGACCGGATTCTTATTCCGGCACACAGGTTGCCGCAGCAAACCCAGCGCGACATCGATTTCATGTCGCGCCTGAAACAAACCGGGATTTACATAGATGCCATCCACGGCCGCACACGCGATGCGACCGGGGCGGTCAACTGCTACAAAATTTCGGAAGGGGCCAATCCGGACCGGATGAGATATATGGGAATTGATGCCCACGCGATCATTCCGCATGACGGAAAAATCGCCGTGCCCATAGAGAAGATAAAGTTCCACGCCGATCCGGCGCTGATCGGAAAATGGAATTGGCTACCTGCCGCAGGCGGCACGATCAAATCATGCGTTCCGCGAAATGAACAAACGAGGCTCATTCAAGCGCTGCTGGCCCACGGAATTGGCGAAGACAAAGTTAAGCAGGAGAGCAACGATTACATAGTCGTCGCGAAGGATGCCAAGAAGCGACTGAACACCATTATCCATCAGCATATTCTGCAGGAAAGAAGCAAGAACCTGCTCAACTTCGCCGAAGCACTGCCCGCGTCTGCCAACGATATCGCTGTTGCGGCGTATAAGGATGCGTGCGGGTTTTTATTTGGGTTGCGGAATAGCAGATAACGATCGTGCCCGTTGCAAAGCACATACCCAAATAATGTTCAACGCGCCGTCATGAGGGCATTTCTGGTGATTGGTGGCAGATGCATGCATGTGCCGTTCTATCTCTTCGATCACCGTTATATCGCGCCATGGTAAGGGCTGTATCCCGTCCTTGTCGACAGTGTTAGCCGCGTTCAAAAGCTAAGGCGAGCACCAAAAGCGTAGTATGAGCAACGACCACTACCAAGAGCGGCCAATAGCTCGGTCGGGCAGCCTCTTGTAGCGCTTGAACCACCTTGTTCGAAATTAGTGCTGGCAGATCCAGGTTCGGTTGCTGAAAATCAATGTCGTCAAGACGGCACTTCTTAAGTCCAAAGAAAATTACCTTGCGCTGAACTTTGTTCAGTGTGCTGTCCATATTGGCAGAATTGATGAGTCTATCCCTGAGAGACGAAACACTATTGAGCGTCTGAGCCAAGCCGGGTTGCTTGACGATGATTGCGTTCAACAAGCTTGAGACCTTATCGCCGATGATCGGGAAAATGCTATTTTTTGATAATTGAAAAAGAACAAAGCCCAACGAAATTCTGCTGGCTAGCAGGATATAAATGGCGACCAGCATGAAGCTGCAAACAAGCAACAGGGCTGGCCATGGATCATCCTGAAACAACGTTAGAATGCCAAGAAACACGCCAGCCATATTGCCGGCTCGGACACCGTGGTAACCCACCTCTGTATTGTTGCCGAGCAGCATTAATCCGACGGCAATGCCGATGATCGATAACACAAGACCGATGCCAGACAATGCCAGCCAACGCAACAATGAAGTACTGGCGATTTTGATGTAGAACTTGATGTGATCCATGCTTTTTCCTGTTCCGGTGGGCCTTAACACGCTGGAATGATGCTTCCGCTAATCATTCAATATGCACAGGCTTACAAAAAATGACTATTACACATGGGGTAATGATGGGGATCGACGCGATAAGCGAAAGGTACATGACGGTGTGCGCAACTTGGTCATTATCTGGCACAGCAAAATATGCAATCACTAAACTTGCCACAAGCGCAATTGTAAAGATGGTTATTGCCCACCAAATTGTTTTCAAGGTTGGTTGCCATAGCGCCATGGGTCTAAATTTATTGTATAAAAATATCAAAGCCAAGGTAATAAACAAAGGCCAAGTGGCATAAGGTGTTGACGATAGGAATCCAATTAACAAAAGAGATTCTCTAAAAAGCAAATCGTCAGCCGTCATGCCGTTTCCTTATTTCGTTGGCCTTTCAATCTAGTTTTCTCCGTTCCGGGAAACACAAAGATCAAGATACAAGAACACAGGAAAAGAGGGGAGACACCTATAAATAATGGAATTCTTGCTACACGGTCTAAGCCTTTGTCTGGTGAAAAAAAATCAACGATTAGGCATGTGAGAAGCAAAACAGAAGGAATAACAATCGCATACCAGATTGCCAGTATTGATATTCTAGGCAATTTAATTATTGAAAATCGGAATAAAGCAACTGTTGCAGTCAGCAAAGCAAGTAATGATGTTGTAATTAAAAAATTGTCCAAGAAAATGCGCATAAGAATTTCATTTGTAACTCTCAAGTTCATACGAATTCCTTTGTATCTAACTCCATTTGCTGGGGCTAATTTAGGTGTTTTTAAAGCGCGCATTTAGCAAGAATAAAGAAATTAGAATGGCCAAAATAATAAAACTAGGCGATGAAAGATATATGATTAAAGTCGAGCCTGATCTTTGCGATGGATAGTGTAAATAGTAGAGCATCACTAAAAAAGTATGCACACCACCCCAAATAATCGCAGATAAAACGACCGCATTTGCTGTTGCTGGTGGAATAAATAGATTGCCCCATACTCGGTTAATGGCAAGTATTAGCGCGACAATTAAGTAACCATAATAAACTTGCAAATAATCAATTTGGAATTTGTTGTAGCCGAGTATGGTTGTGAATGGTTCAACTAAATAATTCCATATCCAATCCGTCTGCAAAATATCTTCTCTTTTCGTCAGAATTCAAAAACAACTAGCTATTTGGCATTAGAAACCGTATCGCTGACCAATACTGCGCAAGATGTGAACCATCTTCATATAAGTTATTTGACTGTAGGATATAAAAAGGCAGCAACGATGGTGGGTAGTAAGATAGGCAATGAGGACATAAGGCCGGCAACTAACGAAAGACCTTGATGGTCTTTAGGAATGAGAAAAATCCATGCTAATAAGCATAACGCTAGTACTGAACCAGCAATAATCAATATATACCATAAGGCAATTGATATTGAAGTGAAAGCATGTACTGAAAAAAGCCGGCGAGATATTAGAAAAATCACCGTAGACCAAGCTACTGACCAAGTGACGTATCGCCATTCTTCCATGAAATCAATTGGCTTTAGAATGTATAAAAGCAAATCAGTAGTTGTCATATTTATGTATTCGCAGTTTCCAAATCATTGGCGTTACTGTTACTTGCGATCACGCTCGGATCATCAGCTGGTGGAGTGGGGGTGTTTTTCTGATCTGTGCCCCACAGTAGCGGTATTTCCACCCAAAAACCAATTACCGTGGACTTAAGATGTGAAGTCGCACCGGATACATCGTGTTTGCCTGCTTTCATATAAGTGGTTTGTAAAGCAGGTAATATAGATAGCGTCGGTTTTGTATCATCCTTGCCTGTATAGTAGGCGCGACGGCCTTGAGTCAGTGTTGTGAATTCGTTTCGGGGGGTGTGGTTAAATACCTTGTTGTATGCGGCCCGGTTGTCGGCAGACAATTTCTTGATGCTTCTTATTGTCTCGGTATCGAGAGGTTGTTCAATCATGATGCCTGCGGGCAAGCCTTGCTTTTATATCCCAGTCGTCGTTTGATCGACTTCCGTCCCCAAATGTTTTTTCAATAACTGCATGCGCAGTTCACGAGCAAATTTGCGTGTTGATGAACCATTTGCAAAATTATTTAGCATTACTTCTTGATTGAAACCGACCCCCATTGATTTTTCGGACGGGGTTTGATGCTGTTGAGCATCGTATCCCACAGGGCAAGGAACTCTTTCTCTGTCAGGTTTTTGCCGTAGGGCTTATGGTTGTTGTCGTCGTGTGTTTGGTCGGACAGCGATACTTCGATATTTGGTTTATCCAGCACTTTTGGCTCCGCGTAAAACTCGGCGCTGGCTTCTATGGAAGTCTCGCCATTTATCGTGATAACGGCGACCATTTCTTCGCCATTCTGCCCGTTGAGCTTTCGTTTTCCTTTTCTCAGGAACTTGGTCGCGGCTGATACTTCCTTGCCCATCGCATCGCCCATCCCCAAAGACCGGTCAGTCCGCTGGATCAGCGTGAGGTCATCCGAAGGCTGGCTGGCGGATTGAGTTGAGAACGAGAAAGTCAAACCCGGATAAGCATCGATACGACCAGATACGGCGACGTGTTCTCTGCGGTATTCATTGTCTGCGCCGGTAATGACACCATGTTCGATACACAGGCCGGGAGGTAGGGTTGCCAAGTTGGTGGTGGGGGTGGCGATAATGTCTTGTACCACTTTTGAAATGCGAGCAGTTTTTACATCCAAGGATGAGTTTGCGGCACTCGACTTGAGCTGATATTCAACACCAGGCCGCCAAAAAAAGGCATCAAAACCGTATCCGGTTGTATCGGCTCCATCCTCCCGGTAAACGAACAGCACACTGTCAGGAGATGGCTGGACTTTGCTTTTGAGCAGATGACCTTCGGTTTTATGCGGCGAAGTTTTTAAGACTATTTCACGATGGTGTACTTTGGCATCGAAGGCTTTTCGACTAATGCTGGGGGGGGAAATGGACTCAATTGTTAAGCGCTCAACTTCCTGATCCCAGCCTTTGATATGGGCTACCTCAGGTATTTCGATTACCAGCCTTCCTACGCAAACGGTCTTCATGGTTTTGGTCAATTCAGTCATGTTGTTCTTACCTTGGTTGATGGTGGCGGCAAACAACTCGCTACCGCAGAGCGTTGTTGCCAGCAGGGCAATCGCCAGATAGCGCTTGATATGCGCGATGTTCATCAGGCGTCTTTGGCGATGCGAGCCACGCTGTAGGCGGTGACGTCTTGCACTGCTTTGTTGATGTAACTGCCTTGGTGGTCGTAGCCGGTCATTTTGGCGGCGAACTTTGCTTTTGAAGCCGAATCCGCCCCAGAACATTCCGGCACTGTGCCATCGCCGGGCAGGTCGGGTCGCGACATTTTATAAGCTGTGATCCCGGTACCGGATTGGGTATTGATTCTCCCCAAGGCATTGTCGCCGGGCGGTGCAAACGATGCTATTGATGAATCTTCGTTTTGCCCAAATCGATCCATATTCCAGACAAAATTGGTCCAGGCTTTGTGGTCTTCGTCCGCCCCGTAATGGGCGTGGGTTACGTCGTGGTAATAGTCGCCGAGTTTGTCGTGAAATGTTTCAACGAGATTTAGCCGTTTTATATAATTCCTCCAAACATCATCTAGTTCATCTGACGCCAACGGGTCACCTTTCTGCGGCTCGATCCATTCCGGATTGATCAAGCGCCACCACTTGTCTCTTTCCGCATAAATCTCGGCGTAGGGGTCGGATTCGGGGAGCGGGTTCATCGTATCTCTGCCATCGGCGATTACCCGCAACCAGCCTTTTGGATAGCGTTTGGTGGGCAGCAGTTCCAGGCCGCCTTGCGCATTGGCGAGCACAGTCGTGACTTCCTTGCCGGACCATCCCAGTGCACGCGCGGTAAAGATATTCGTGAGCAGCGTTAGCGGGTTGAAACTGAAATCGGCTTCAAACCCCGCATGCATACGCTTATAGGCCGCCGCTGCACCGATTGCGGGTTGCTCGCCATGCACCACACCTGCCACTTTGTCAGCGATATTTCCCATGTCTGCATGGCAGGCTGCCCGTGTTGCAAGCCCGCCCATGGAATGGGTGACGACGATCACTTTCTCGCAAATCATCCCGAGATCGACATAGTGCTGTTTGATTGTTTTGATTCGTTCCGCGAGCGCTTTGCCCGCTTCTTCGTTCGAACGTAACCAGTTGTAGCCTGCCGCATGTACCGGGAACCAGTACTTGTCGCCGACTTTTTCTTTCAGGTCGTCGATGTTCAAGGCCTCATAGCCGCTTATTTCACCCCAGGGATGTTTCTTGGCGTCTTTGCTACCTGCGGCAACAATGTCATTTTGCCAATAGGCCGACACCTCGTATTTGCTGTCGTATATGCCGTTCAGCTTCATTTCCAGATTGCACAAGATTGCCCCATAGCTGGAGAGCATCACCGTACCCCAGCCGCGCCGCGTGAATTCGGCTTTCCAGTTCGATTGTCCGTTCGGCGTTAAATTGTTGAACACGCGCAGGATGTTGTTGGGAATTTCGCCACGATCATCCAATTCGGTATTTTCAGGATTGAGAACCTTGCGCCGCATTTCGGGTTTCAAATTCCCAAACTTGAAGGCAGTGTACTTGCTGTTATCGGGACGCCACGCAATATCCTTGCCCCCATTGAAATCCTCAAGCGGCGTTTTGAATTTGAGATTGGAACCCATGATTCCCGGCACGAAGATTACCGGCATTACATGATCGGGTGGGACGATGCATGTTGCACGTGTTGTGTTTTCTTCCGGCGACAATTCAGAGTGCCACGTTGGGTGGCCTTTCTCGTCGTACATCATGTGTACTATGTTTTTTTCTTCGATCATGGTTTAGGCGGTTTGAGGTAAGAGTTTAACTTTGAGGATTTCGTGATTGAATCCTTTGCGCACCCCGGTGCGCCCTTGGGCATCGCTGGTCCCCGTGATCTTCTTGCCGTTCTCGCGGGTGATCTCGAAATTGCGATTGGGTGCAGGCTTGCCGCTCGGGAGCATCAGCACAAATTCTTCATCGAACTTCATGTCTTGCGCGACATAGGGAACGGACTCCAGCGTCAACGGTGCCAACGCCTTAGGACTCAAACTTCCCCCCGCTCCAATCGCATAACTAACCTGCCCCTTGAGTTTCACCCCGTTCCCGCCGCTGATCGTCACCGCCTTGCCGTACATCTTCACATTCCCGCCCGCATCAATCTCGATACCCGCGCCGCTCTGGCCGATCTTGATGCTGCCCATGCCTGTGCCCTTGATGCTGATGCCGTTGGTGGCCTGGATTCTGAGGCTGCCGTTGTCGATCTTCACGATCTGGTCGCCTTGCTTGATGGTGACGATGGAATCGCGGCTCACGCGCCATTGGGTGGCTGCGCCGGATTTGTGCTCGATATTCTTGTCGGCCTTGTGGGTGATGTTGTCCTGGGCGCTGTGGGTCTGGTCGGTGGCGGCCTGGTAATGAATGTCCTTTTTATTTGTGGTGAGCTTGTGGCTGTTCTCCACGGTTTCGTTGCGGTCGTTGCCGTGGGTCTGGGTGATGGAATCGCCGGCTTCGGTTTTGCTGGTTTTCTTGGCGTAGACCTCCATCGCACCCAAGGTGGTGGCAAACTTGATCAGGTGTCCGGCACTGTTCGCATCTAGGCGCATCAGGTTGAAGGGCCGGTCGTAGTCGCCCTGTTTCAGCTCGATATGTTCTTCGCCCTTGATGTCGTGCATCAGCAATTCGTTCTTGCCTTTGGTGCGCATGATGTTGTCGCCGAAGTTTCTGCTGGTCACAGGCGATTGGGTGCTGGGGTCGGGCAGGGTGCCGAGGATGACCGGGCGGCTGGGATCGCCGTCCACACTGGCCCACACCACCTCCACCCCGTCACGGTGAGGAAACGCCGCTCCCACCGTATTGGCGCTGCCCGGGCCGCCGTGGAAACTCAAACTGCGCAGAGGAATGCTCGCCTCGGTGTGGCTGGCTTCATCAGTGTCGCGCGTGTCAAACAGCTTGCGCATCCTGAAGCGGCCATGCTCGTCCAGCAACGCATACGTGCCATTCGACTCGATATGTGCACTATATATAGTAGGCAACACCTGCGCAGGCTTCAACTCCGGACGGTAAGGCACGGTGCGCGGAACCAGATGCGCATGTTGCGTATAGGCCAGATTGCCCAGATCGCTCTCATGCTCGACCAGTGCTTGTTGGGTCAGCGTGTGGCTCAGGCTCACCACCACATAGTCCCCCGAATAGCGGGATTGTCCCGGATGCTCGAAACTGAACACCGCCCCCGGATACAAACCCGCCACGGAACCGGTGATCTCGATGCGCAAACTTTCCACGGCGTGGCGCTCGTTGATGATGCGGGCGCGCTGCTCCGCCTCATCCGGCCCGGACGTGCCCAGACCGTAATGCACCTGGGCGGGATCATTGGCGGCGGGGCCGTTACCGGCCTTCACCGCATTGTCCGGAGTCATGGGATTGAAATCCACCACCTGCACCTTGGCGGGCGCAGTGCGCATGCCTTTGATGAACTTGTTGAAACACGCCTGCGGCTTGTCCAGCCCGGCATCGGCGATGAAGGGGATGTTGCCCAGTTGCAGTTGGGTGAACTTCGCGTTGTCGTCCGTGAAGTGAACGATGTCGCGGCCGTCTTGAACAGTGAACCAGTAGCTGACACCGATGCCCGACAGCAGGCGCTCGATGAAGGCAAGGTCGTTTTCCGCGAACTGCACGGTATAGGGCAGAGGAGAGTAGGTCCGATTCAAGTGCCACAACGCACTATTGCTGTCGATGCCGTGCCGCTTCAGCACAGTAGTGACGATGTCGGGAATGGACAAGCCCTGGAATACGCGGTTGTCGGTGGTTTGCGTCAGCACCCATAAACGCGGACGCAACTGGATCTCGACGCGCGATTGTTTTTTTGCATTCAGGCCGCGGTCGAATTGACGGGCGACGATACCGGCGAGGGTGCGTTCGTGGTTGGAAGAATCGGTGAGCGTCACGACACCGGGTTGCCCCAGCCAGGCCGAATCCAGATCGGCCAATACATATAGCGTGGCACTGAACGGAGTGGAGAGCGCTTCGCCGCCGTCGAATGAAATCGCATCGTAGCTTTTGCCGGCGATGGCGAAACGCAGGTGGGCGGAGTTGGCGGCGATGGATTTTAAGGCGGTGATTGCGTCGGCGGAGGCGCTAGCTACTGTGGGCAGAGGTAGGGACATGGTGTGTCTCGCTTTGAGCTAGGTAGGGCTGGTATCGAATGGAAACCAACATCTTAGCGATTGTGAAAGTCGAAAACGGAAGCAGCAATCAATGGTGATGCAAAGCTCCCTCAAATTGGTGGCGCAATATAGCATGGGATTATTTAGCCGAAATTTTCATAAGGGACTATGGAAAGAACTAGGCAAAGTACTAGTACTTATTAAAAACTATCTATACCTTTTGTAAAAGTATCTAGATAGTTTTGCCGCTAGCGTCGCGTTCTTGCTCATGTACAATCCTGCGCTCCGAGTAGTGTCACTTAGAATTTAGTAAAGAATATTTCAGGTTCCATTTATGCCGTCTTATGCCTTGTTTGATGTGTTGAAGGGCCACTTCATGGACGGTAGTCGTGTTGCTTCAGTTGACGCTCCAACCGCATTGAAAAAAAGCATCCAGGATCATTTGGTACAACTGCTGAACGCCAGACAGGGTGTTATGCCGCATCTGCCGGATTATGGTTTGCCCGATCTGACGGCGGTTTATCAGGAAATGCCGTATTCGGTTAATTCTCTGGCGGAGTCTGTCAAATCCACTCTGGTTCGCTATGAACCGCGCTTAAAAAACATCAAGGTCACACCGTACCCGGTGGCAAGGGGGGATTTCGTGCTGCATTTTCAGATTAGCGGGCAAATGATGAGCGGCGAGCATCTGCGCTTTCAGACTTACTTTTTGAGTGGCGGATATGCCACGGTCGCAATCGGTGGCGCAAGGGCAACTGCAGATGCTTGAATATTTTGAAGCGGAGATGCGTTTATTGCACGAGGTCGCGCAGGAATTCGCGCTGGCCTTTCCCGAGCAGGCGCATATGCTCAACCTCGAAAACTTGAAAGACAGGGATCCTTACGTCGAGCGTTTGCTCGAAGGGATGGCATTTCTTTCCGCGCAGATTCGCCAGCGTATAGATGATGATTTGCCGGAAGTCAGCGAGGGGCTGTTGAATTTGCTCTGGCCGCATTTTCTGCGACCTTTGCCATCGCTGACGATTCTCGAATTCACGCCGCGTTTGGGGCAGTTGCAGCAAACGCAAGTGCTGGCCAAGCACACCACCGCGCTGGCAACGCCGGTAACGGCCGACACGCTGGTAGGCAAGGAAACGGTGACCTGCCGTTTCCGTACCACTTATCCGTTGATGCTGCATCCCATTCGCCTGGCCAAGGTGACCGCCGAGCAGCGCAGTGCGGGCGGCACGTTGATAAAATTCAAGTTCGAGGCCGATCCGGGCGTGAAACTGGAATCACTGGACCTGAAACGCTTGCCGCTTTATATCCATGCCGATCCCAGCGTGGCCGCGCTTGTCTATAAAGCGTTGGCTGGCAGCACGCATCTGGTGCAGGTCAGGTTTCCGGAGTTGCCGCTAAAAGAGCCGCATCGGCTGGGCGGACAGGCGTGCGTGCAACCCTGCAACCTCGCTCCGGACGAAGCGCTGATTCCACTGAGCGGCCGCAGCTTTTTCGGTTTTCATCTGCTGCATGAGTATTTTGCGTTCCGCGAAAAGTATTTGTTCGTGGCGCTGGAAGGGCTGGACATCATTTCCTGGCCGGGTAAGGTTCGCGAGTTTGAAATCGAGGTTCATACGGCCGATATTTTTCCGGCCGAGGTGAGCGTCAGTGCGGAGATGTTCAAGCTCTATTGCTGCCCTGCAATCAATCTGTTCAAGCGGAATGCCGAACCCGTGAGGCTCACTCAGAAGCGCTACGAGTATCCGGTGGTTGCGGATGTGCATTATCGCTATAGCACGGAAGTCTATTCTGTCGATGCGATTACCGGCATGGATGCGAAGACCGGCGAGCGCAACGAGTATTTGCCTTTGTATTCGTTCAAGCATGAGAAGACCGGCAGGAGCTATTCTTCCTCGCGCCGGGTGTTGGGTTCCGGCAGACCCGAAACCTACATCACGGTGAGCGACAACGGAAAATTCCGCGAGCAGTCCCTGTCGTGCGAAATCACCGCCAGCAACGGCCATATTCCGCGTGCCCACTTGCAGATCGGCAGCATCACTACGCCGGGTTCGGATTGCCCCGGTTATGTGTCGCTGCGCAATATCACGCGGCCCACGCGCATGCTGGTCCCGCCGGAGCGCGATGCTTACCAGTGGTCGCTGATCTCTCACCTCGCCATGAATTTCGCCTCGCTGGCGGACACGGATGTGTTGCGCCGCTTGTTGAGCTTGTATGAATGGACGCAGGATGAATCGAACAAACGCCGCATCAAGGGCTTGGAGGTCGAGTCGTGCAAGCCCGCCGAGATGGTGCGCCACGGCGCGTTGATGCGCGGCACCGAATTCAAGCTTTCCATGAATGACGCGTCCTACGGTTCCATCGCGGACAGTTATTTGTTCGGCATGGTGCTGCACCGGTTTTTCAGCAGTTATGCCAGCATCAATTCATTCACACGCACCCGCGTTCACACTCATCCCAGCAACCTGGAGTTTCAATGGCAACCAATGTTCGGCGAAGCCTCCCGGAGCTAGTCAAGAATATTGCGGGGGAAGCCTCGCAATATGACTATTTCCAGATTGTGCGCATTCTGGAATCGGTCTGGGGGCCGTATCAGGCAAACAAGAATCCGCTGGATGCCAAGGTCGGCTTTCGTCCGGCCAAGGAAATCAATTTCCCGGCTGCGGACGTTCGCCGTGCACGTCAAACCGCCAAAGGAAAGCTGAGCGTCGAACTGAACTTTATGGGGCTGTACGGGGTGGATGCGGCAGTGCCGCAGTACATCGTTACTACTGCATTGCATGAGGATGAAGCGGGCGAGGCAACCAAGGCGTTCCTGGATATTTTCAACCACCGCTTTTATGTGCTGTTGTACCAGGCGTGGAAAAAATACCACCCGGCAATTTCGCTGGAGAACAAGACATCCAAATACTACCGGTATCTCAGTGCACTGTCGGGCTTGGATTCGGATGTTTCCAGCCTGGATACGTTGGGCTACGCGGGATTGAACGGACAGCACAATCGCAGTGCAACGGCACTCAACGGTCTGCTGGAGGATATGGTCGGTGCGCCGGTTGAAATCGAACAGTACATTCCGCGCTGGAAAACAGTGAGCGCCAAGATCACAGTCGGAGGAATCGGCGAGCAGGCAATGGCGCTTGGCGACAATATGGTGTTGGGAACGCAAGTGCTGGATGTCGGCGGGAATGTTCAAATCAATCTCGGTCCGCTCAGCATTGATCGCGCTTTTGCCTTGTTGCCTGGTACAGAAAGTGCGGTCGCACTGGGGAATGTGCTGAGCCAGTATCTGGGCGATGCGATGGAGTTTGATACGACGCTGCTGGTAGAGGGCGCAACAGGCCCGGCGCCCGCGCTCGGTTCGGAGGGACTCAGATTGGGTTGGCGCATATGGCTGGGTGACGCGACGGGTGAACCGTACTCAATACGGGTTTCGGGCGCCGAGTACAAAACGATGCGGGCAGCAAGTTAAGCGGAGCAGAAGAAACCAATGCTCAAGTGCCGGCAGCAATAGCCAAATTATGGAATCAAGCGACAGGGAAATATTATGAGCATTAAGCGAATCAAGTCATTGCTGGACAGGCTGAACGATCATTGTGCCAATACGCTGGACGCGGCAGCCGGATTTGCCAGCGGCCGCACGCACTACGAGGTTTCGATCGAGCATATGCTGATCAAATTTCTGGAAGATGGTAGCGGCGATCTGGCGCGGATTTTCCGGGCCTTCGATATTGACTCGGATGCGCTGTGGCAGGGCATGTTGCAGCATCTGGCAAAGAATCGCTCGGGCAACGCCGGCAAACCCAGCTTTTCGCCTTTCATGGTGCAATGGTTCGAGCAGGCGTGGATCAATGCCAGTCTGTATTACGGCCATGATCATATCCGCTCCGGCGTGCTGTTCGATGCCTTGCTGGAGATAAAAGACCGCCTGCCCGGCGGACATTTCTCGCAACTGGACGGTATTTCCCAGGAAATACTGCGCCAGGAATTCAAGGCGATTACCGAAGGTTCGGTTGAGAGCATTGCATCCGCGAAACCGGCCGCCGCCAATGAAAGCACAGGGCGGCCCGGCGCTGCAATTTCCGCCACACCGGATGGCGGCGCTCTGGCGCAATTCACCATCGACGTTACGGCACGGGCACGCGCCGGAGAAATTGATCCGGTATTCGGGCGTGACAACGAGATTCGACAAATGGTCGATATCCTCAGCCGCCGTCGCAAAAACAATCCCATCCTGGTGGGTGAACCCGGTGTAGGGAAAACGGCTCTGGTCGAGGGCCTGGCCCTGCGCATGGTGGAAGGCAAAGTCCCTGAAGAACTGCTGAATGTAAGCCTGAATATTCTCGATCTGGGCCTTCTACAGGCTGGTGCAGGCGTTAAGGGAGAATTTGAAAAGCGGCTCAAGCAGGTGATCGACGAAGTAAAAATGTCGCCTGTGCCCATCATTCTGTTTATCGACGAGGCTCACACCCTGATCGGAGCAGGCGGCGATGCGGGTGGCAGCGATGCCGCCAATTTGCTCAAACCCGCACTTGCCCGCGGCGAGTTGCGCACCATTGCCGCGACCACCTGGTCGGAATACAAAAAATATTTTGAGCGCGATGCCGCCTTGGCGCGACGCTTCCAGCTCGTCAAGGTGGAAGAGCCGGATATCGCTACCGCAATCACCATGCTGTCCGGTCTTAAAGCTTTTTACCAGAATCATCACCGGGTGTTGATCACCGATGAAGCCATCAAAGCCGCAGTGGAGCTTTCCAGCCGCTACATTACCGGGCGGCAACTGCCGGACAAGGCGATTGATCTGCTCGACACGGCAGCAGCCCGCGTACGCATGGGGCAGGCCACGCCACCGGCAGTTGTCGAAATTGCCGAGGCCGAACTGGCCCATATCGCAAGGCGTTTGACACATCTTGAGGAAGAGGGCGAGCAGGGATTGGCGACGCCGGACTCGCTCATCGAAGAATTGAATGCCGAGATGGCTCGCCGGCAAACAGAGCTGGTCGAGGCGCGTTTGCAGTGGCAGATCGAACTTGCACTGGTGCAGAAGTTGCAGGAGCAGCGTCCCGCTTTTCAGAATGGCGATGCGGACAATATTGCCCAGCGTCGGGAAGTGACTCCGGAAATGCGCAACAACCTGGCTGCGGCGCGCGGTGAGCTCAAGGCCAACCAGGGCAAGTCGCCGTATGTGTACAGCGAAGTGGATGCCGCCGTGGTCGCATCGGTGGTTTCGGACTGGACCGGCGTGCCGGTAGGCAGCATGGTCAGCGATCTCGCCATCGCATTGCTGGAGTTCGACGACAAATTGACCGGCCGCGTTGTCGGGCAAGATCAGGCGGTTGCCAAGATCGGCAAGACCCTGCGCGCACGCGCTGCAGGACTGACACGCAGCGATTCGCCTTTGGGTGTGTTTCTGCTGGCAGGCCCGAGCGGGGTCGGTAAAACAGAAACCGCCCGCGCCATCGCCGAGTATCTCTTCGGCGGCGAACGTTTCCTTATCAGCATCAACATGAGCGAATACCAGGAGGCACATACCGTCTCACAACTGAAAGGCTCGCCGCCGGGTTATGTGGGCTACGGTGAAGGCGGCGTGCTGACCGAAGCGGTGCGCCAACGTCCTTACTCTGTCGTCCTGCTGGATGAGATAGAAAAAGCGCATCCGGATGTGGCTGCCATGTTCTACCAGGTGTTTGACCGCGGCTTCATGCGCGATGGTGAAGGCCGCGAAATCGACTTTACCAATTCCGTGATCATCATGACCAGCAATCTGGGGGCAGACCGCATCATGGATCTGTGGCAGAGCCATATGACGCCTGCAGACGCGGATGTGGTGGCACCGGCAGCGGAAGCGCCTGCCAAGGCCAAAAAAGGTGCCAAAGCCAAGGCCGCCGAAGCGGAAAAAGCCGCGCAGGAATCGGTTGTTGTTGCAAATGAAAAACCGGCGCTTTCCATCGATAAAATCGAGGCCGAAATTCAACCGGAGTTACTGCAATTCTTCCCGCAGGCATTGCTCGCCCGTATGCAGGTCATTCCTTTCCTTCCCCTGGATCGGCAAGCGCTCAAACTGATCGTCTCGCTCAAGCTGGATAAGGTTGCACAACGTCTGCTGGAGACGCACAAAATGCAAATGCGCTGCCAGCCCGCCGTGATCGAACACCTGGCCGATCTTTGCCAGCGCCCGGAACTGGGTGCGCGCCACGTTGATGCACTAATAGATCGTCAGCTCCTGCCCAATGTCGCACGTACGTTGTTGGGCTTCATGGTCGAAGATAACGTTCCCGACATACTCAGTCTGGTAATGGATGAGAACAAGCAGATCGCCTGCGATTTTATCGACCTCGCCGATGGTGCTATGGGAAGTGAAGCCACTGCGCAATCGGGACAGGTGGCTACTGCATGATGAAAAATATCGCTCTCAACGGCAATTGTCATTTTCGTTGAGAGATTAGTGTTGATGTTGATTCGTATGGAAATTGTAATTTTGAGAAGAACAAAGATATATGTCGCAGGCAAAAAGGTATAGGCCAAATGGCATATAGGCATGGGGGTTTGATCATGAGACTATCCGGCGCGTTTTATATTTTCAAAACAAAAATACAGGGCCATGGAAAATCGGATTTGGCCCTTTTTTTATTTGAAAGAATTGCGGTACGACTGGTTTTATTAAGCGAGACCGCTGTACGAGATTAATTCCTGCACTTTTCAGGATTGTTTTTGAAATCCAAACTTGGGAATAGACCATGACACAAATTGCTGAAGCCATAAGCTCCGTCTACAAGCAGGCAGGGTCTGTCATTGCCAGTCTTGTTTCGAGCACACATTTTCTGTTTGAGGTAGCCGATCAACCCAGGAACACCTTCAAGGTCATCCACTGGCAAGGAAATGAGGGAATTTCCAGCAGCTACCGCTACACCCTGAGTCTCTCTGCCAGCGGCGGAGTGGAGGAAGCAAAAATTCTCGGCAAGGATGCCACGCTGAGTATCGACTGGGACGGTGAAGTTCGCCAGATTCATGGTTATGTGAGCGAAATATCGCACCTTGGCGCGCTCGTTTCAGACAATGCCGAAGAGTACCAGGTGGTAATCGAATCGCCGCTGTCAAAACTGAACCTGACGCGCCAGAACCGGGTGTTCCTGAATCTGGATATCAAAGGTGTGCTGGAACAAGTGCTGCTGAGCGCTGGTTTGACTGCGGACAGTTTCAAGTTTGATCTGAAAAGCAGTTATCCCGTGCGCGAATACATCGCGCAGTACAACGAAACCGACTTCAATTTCTTCCAGCGCCTGCTGGAGCACGCCGGTCTTTTCTATAACTTTGTACAGCAGGAAAAGCAGCCCTTGCTGGTCATACAGGATGATTCCTCCGCATTGCCCAAAATGGCCGGTGGTGGCGCGCTTTCCTACAAGCCAACTACCGGACAGGTAGAGGAGGCCGAGGCGGTGCAGGTTTTGCAACAAGGTCATTTCTATTTGACCAAAAACGTAAAGCGCAAGGATCACAACTACCGCACGCCTGAAACTACTTTGCTGAGCGAAACCACATGCTGCAGCAAGACTCCCGCTGCGGGAACCGACTACGCCTATGGCGAGCGCGCGGTAACGCTGGAAGAAGGCGAGCAGCTTGCCCGTCGTCGTCAGGAAGTACTCGACTGGCAACGCGGTGTTTTTGTTGCCGAAACGAATTGCCGGGGGATAACGGCGGGTACGACCCTCACAATCTGCGACCATCCGCTGGATGACAATAACGGCGACTTTCTGGTGCTGTCCGTGCTGCACCAGGGCGATCAATCGCAAGCCTTTGCATTTGGCGGCTCCCAGACAGCAGCCGCAACCGCGAAGACATACCGGAACGAACTGAACCTGATCAAGAAAGACATCCCATACCGCACACCGGTTGATACCAGCCGCATTCCGCAAGTACACGGTGTCCTCACTGCAAAAATCGAAACCACCGGCGGCGACTACGCCTATCTCGATGATCAGGGCCGCTATCGCCTGAAAAATCTGTTTGATGTATCGGAGGCCAAGGCAGGCGAATCCAGCCATCCGGTGCGCATGATGCAGCCCTCGGCCGGTTCCAACTACGGAGTGCATTTCCCGCTGCATGCGGGCACCGAGGTACTCGTTGCCTGCATGAACGGCGATCCGGACCGTCCCATCATTCTGGGCTCGGTCGCCAACCCCGCCACACAAAGCCCGGTTACCAGCGCCAACGCCAGCCAGCATACGGTGCGAACCTTTGCCGGCAATGAATTGCTGATGGACGACCTGGAGAACAGCGAGAGAATCAATCTTCACACCAAAGACCAGAAAAACTTCCTCACGCTGGACGCCAACAGCGACGGCAATCTGGTGGCGCTGCGCACCGAAGAGGGACGCGCCGAGTTTTACGCCAAAAAAACCATGAGCTTCGAGTCCGGCGACACGTTTACTTTGCTTAGCGGCAATGACCAGACGATTACCGTGGAAAACAAGCACAGCTTGCAGACGAATAAAAAAGACATTGCATTTTCGGCAGCCACCGACATTGCGTTGACCGCGAAGGAGAACATCAAGCTCAGTGCCGAGGACAAGGATATCTCTTTGACCTCGGGCCAGGATTTGATCATCGAGGCCGGCAAGACCATGTCCGTGCGGGTGATGGACGGCGACAGCACGATGACCGTAGATCAGGGCCAGTTATCGATTGAGGCTGCGCAAGACATCACAATACTCGGTCAGGGCGGGGGCGCTATCCAGATCAGTCAGGGCGGCGGGACTATTGAGATTTCCACGGGGGGCGATCTGACCATCAATGCTTCCTCGGTGGAAATCAGCGGTTCCAGCGTGAGTATTCAAGGGCAGCAGATTGGGGTCGCTTGATCGCAGGAGTTTTTTATGGAAGCGAATAGCCTGGCTGTTGCAGGAAGCGGTTTGGTTTTGAGGGCGTTGAACACTTGAAGGAATGAGGAGCGAACGAATGAACAGGTTTTTGCAGAATAATTTGAATGTGTTGGCTGGTGCTTTGCTGTTACTGGTCTTGTCCGGTTGCGGAAACATGGTGAAGGTGAGCGCAACGTCCGACAGGCGTCTGAACAATTCCGGCACGGAATCGGCTTTGCCTGTGGTGGTGCGCGTTTACCAGTTGAGCGATGACGCAGCCTTCAAGAGCGCGGCCTTCCGCGACTTGTGGAAACGCGATGCCGAAGTGCTCGGCAGCGCGATGCTGTCGAGCAAGGAAATTCTCATGCGGCCGGACTCAACAGAAAAGATTTCCGTTCCGCTGGATGAAAATACAAAGTTTGTTGCAGGTTTTGCACTCTACAGAAATCCCGATGCAGTGAAGTGGCGTTTCATCGAGCCCGTATCGACCAACTTCATCGCCAATGCTTGGCACAAATTGTTTCCGGTAAGTATCTCGCTGCGCTTGGGCCAGAGCAAAATCGAACAAAACTGAAATCGTAAACTGAGTCTAGGGGCGGTACGCTATGAAGTCATTGAAACAAGTCGTTTGGTCCGAGGGGATGTTGCTCGGGCAACAGCATTTTCAGCTTTGGGATGATTATATTCATGCACACCAGGACTTTCAGCGCGAGATATACGCGCCGCTGGGCTGGGGAGTGGTCAGGGCCGTTATTGACGAGGATTCGTTGCAGAATGGCCAATTTCAGCTGAATGACTATGCAATCGTTTTTCCGGATGGAACGTTCGTTCAATATGATTCGGATCAGGCAGCGCTGAGTTGCAAACTGAAGGCAGATGTTCATGGCCAAGCCAGTGTGTATTTGGGTGTACCTTCAAACCAGGCGGTATCGGGTATTTCCGGCTATCGCGATAACACACAATTGCCGGGAAAAATCGGCCGGTATACCCAGGCCAATGATCGTTTCGATTCCACACGCTCGCGCGAGGTTTTGCTATCCACGCCCAACCTGCATTTGCTGACCGACGACAGTTCGCGTGATGCCTTTGTTTCTTTCAAGCTGGCAGATCTGGTTTCCGAGGGGAACGAAAAATTCCGCATCTCCACGGAATACATTCCGCCTGTAGTGCATATCAAGGCATCGCCCGCGATACTCTCCATCCTCGACCGGCTGCTTGACGTCATACGGGCAAAGATACGTGCATTGACCGAACGCCGCCGCCAGCGTAGCGAGAATGTTGCGGAATTCAGCAATGCCGACGTGGCCCATTTCTGGCTGTTGAACAATCTCAATATGGCCGTGCCCGAACTGAATTTTTTGCGCGCCCAGCCGCTGCAGCACCCGGAACGTTTGTTCCTGACTTTGAGCCGCTTGGCCGGCGCTTTATCCACGTTCTCGCTCACATGCAGCGTTGAGAGTTTGCCCCGCTATTCGCACGCAGAGCTGGGGACGGTATTCGGTTCGCTGGAATCGACTCTGCGCGACCTGATCGACACCGTAATTCCATCCAACTTCTCCACCATACAGCTGAAGCGCGAAGCCGAGTCTTTGTACTCGGCAACCCAGTTCGATATGCAAGTGCTCGATTCGGGCGTCTTCTATCTTGGCGTCAAGCTGGAAAGCAAGGATACGAACTGGATGGAACGGTTCGAGAAATTGGCCAAGTTGGGCTCCCGAGATTCCATCGAAATGATCGTCGGATCGGCCATGCCGGGCATACAGATTCGCCACCAGCACAGGCCGCCTGCCCAGGTGCCTATCCGCAGCCACTATGAGTATTTCCGTATCGATGGACGCGGAGAGTTCTGGGATGCGGTCATCAGTGCACGATCAATTGCCGTGTACGTACCACAAATGTTCGACGGCGCCATGATCGAACTGTTATGCACACAGGAATGAAACAATGACCGCAATTAAAGATAGCGCCATCAAGCCGGATAATTTGCTGCTTGAAAACAGCATGAACATTCTTCATCTGGTCATGCCTTTGATCAGCGAAGACCGAGGGGCCAGCCTGGATCAGGAATTGCGTAACAGACTGATCAATGGCTTTGATGTTTTTGAAAAACGCTGCTTTGAATCGCAACTCGATACGGGTTCGGTCAGCGATGTGAAATACGCACTGGCTGCCTTTGTGGACGAGAAGGTAATGAGTTCGGCCTGGCCGCACAGGCTGTCCTGGATGGGCAAGCCGCTGCAACTCGAGTACTTCGGCGACAATCTCGGCGGCGAAGGATTCTTCCAGAAGTTGACCAAGTTGCGGCAAAGCGGCAACCGCAATGTGGATGCACTTGAGGTGTATTACCTCTGCATGCAGTTAGGCTTCGAGGGCATGTACCGTTTGCGCGGACTTGAACAATTGCAGGCTTTGCAGGTGGATTTGCGCACGCAAATCGCGGATTGCCGCAATCGCGTCCCGCGCACTTTGTCGCCGCATGGCGTTGCCGCCGGCAGTTTTATGGACAAGGTGCAGCGCGAAGTGCCCTATTGGGTAATCGCCGTGGTTTCCCTGTCGATAATATTCTTTACCTATTTGTTGTTCGTCTTTTTGCTTGGCAGCAAGGCGGATAGCGTGAGTGAGATATTGCTGGATGACGGACAGCGGATTCAAGCAAATCTGGACAGGGAAACGAGCCAGATGATGCAAAACAGAACTCAAACACCGGTTATAGAACCACCCCCCGTCGTCAATCCTCCCGCAGTGCGCAATGCCAATGACGCAAGAGTCGCTGCAATGCCCAAGGGCGAGACAACGTCGGCTCAACCAAAAGTCAAACCGAAGCCAAAACAGAAGCCCAAAGCGGCACCCAAACCGGAACCCAAGAAGAGGATTCCAGTTATGTTGAACGATTCGACTTATTGAAATGATATCAACCGTGTTTACCGCAATGAAAGCGGATTCCGACATGAAAGTCACGATGAAATGCACGCGGGGGAGTTGCCGCACCGGCAGCGCATTGCGCGGGAAACTTGTTTGTTGCTTGCATGCCGCTTACGAAGTGATTTTCAGTACACCCAACAAAGGATTTAGATAAATGATCGGTTCACCACAAGGCCTCATGTCCATACTGCTTTCCCGGATGATCGGAGGAGTGCGCAGCTTTTTTGTATCGCGCGGTGGCGTAGTGTTTACCGGCATTCTGCTGGCTGTCATGCTGATCTGGTTTATAAGCCCGATGCTAGGCCTGAAATCGGTCAGTTCGCGAATCTGGTTCTTGGCAATCCTGGCTGCGGCGCTGTTGATCGCTGCGCTGATCAAGTGGTGGGGCGATCCTCGTCTTAACCGAATGATTGATGGCGTGCGCAACTTCCTCCTATCCCGAGGCGGCATCATCATTCTCGGCCTTGTGCTGGTTGTATTGCTGATCTGGTTTGCCGGTCCCTTGCTGGGCCTGAAGTCGGTCAGTGCCCGTGTCTGGGTTCTGGCTATCCTTGCATCCTTGCTGGTGATCACTATGCTGGTTAAATGGTGGATCGACCGGCGTCGCGGCAAACAACTGGAGCAGGATATCGAGGAGTCGGCGTTTCTGGGTACCCGACCGGACCGGGAAAGCGAGATTGCCATCCTGCGCAATCAAATGCACGATGCAATCAGTGCATTGAAATCCTCCGAACTGGTCTCGTCGCGCAGCGGCAGCGCAGCACTCTATGCGCTTCCCTGGTATATGGTCATTGGCCCGTCCGCGGTTGGCAAGAGTTCTATCCTGCGCAATTCCAATCTGAATTTCCCCTATTCCAAGCATGACCCGCGTGGCATTCAGGGCGTTGGCGGAACGCGTAACTGCGACTGGTGGTTCTCCGATCAGGCAATTTTCCTCGACACGGCCGGGCGCTATACCACCGAGGAAGATGACCATGAAGAGTGGTTTGCTTTCCTTGAAATGCTGCGTACCAACCGCAGCAAGCAGCCTATCAATGGCGTGATCGTGGCGGTCAATATCGCCGATCTTCTGACCAGCGACAGTGCGGCCATTCTCGAAAATGCAAAAATCGTGCGTGACCGTATCGATGAACTGGTCATCAAGCTGGGCATTGTTTTCCCCGTGTATCTGATTTTCACCAAAAGCGATCTGATCAAGGGCTTTGCCAGCTATTTTGACGATTTGAGCGAAAAAGAACGCGATCAGGTATGGGGCGCCACCATGCTGGCGATCGACCAGAATGACACGCGCGAAGTGGGCGATATATTTGAAGAGGAATTCGACGCGCTGCACGCACGTTTGTGCGCGCATCGAATACTCAAAATGTCGCTGCAAAGAAACATCGATCTCAAAACCGAGATCATGGATATGCCCAACCAGTTCAGGGCGGCAGGCCCGCGTCTGGCTGAATTTGTGCATCAGGTTTTCAAGAAGAGTCCCTACAAGGAAACCCCGATTTTCGGCGGATTCTTTTTCACCAGTGCCGCACAGGAAGGTACGCCAATACAACTGTTGGCCGGATCTGAAATGCAAACGTTTGGCGCTGTACCCAATGCCGCGCCCCAGGGCGGCGAGAGCGGACAGCGGCCGTATTTCATCCACAGCCTGTTGCGCGAGGTTGTGCTGCCGAACAGCAAGCAGGTGGCACGCAACAAACGGATGACCCTTAGGGCCATATTCCTGAAACGCTTCAGTATCGTCATGGCAATCGTCATTGCCATCGTTGGAATCATGCTGCTGAGTTCGGCGTACCAGAATCAATTGTTGCTCATTGCCGATGTCAAGGACAGCAGCAAGGATCTTGCGCGCAACGTAACCGGCAACAAGGCCAATGTGGAAGCGGCCATGAAGAGTGTGTACGCGTATTACACGACCACCGGGGATTTATGGGGGAAAGAAGACGGAAGCGGCTTCATGACCCCGAGCGGACTGCAGGAACCTCTGGGGCAGAACTTCCTGCTCGGGATGCAGACCGTATTCCTGAATCCTGTTGCTGAAATGCTGGAAGAGAATCTGAGCAACTATTCGCGCAATATCATACCGCCAGCCGAGGTGGTTCCCGCCGGGACGGATGCATCGGGCGAAGAAGTGGTTGATCTTTCAAGCCAGCACAGCCGCAGGACTGCGACCGCTTATGACGAACTGAAGCTTTATCTATACCTGAGTTCGCCGGATATTGTGGAGCCCTCTGCATTTATAGACACCTTTACCAACATCTGGATTGCCGCCTTAAGGAAGAATGGCGTCAAAATAAAAGAACTGGATAGAGGGATGCTGTCCAGCATGCTGACTTACTACGTCAAGCATATGCGCGATGCAGAAAGGTCTCCGCTGCATGCCAAGGCGTGGGTTGCCGACAAAGGATTGATCGCCAATGTGCGCACAGTCATTAACCAGCAGCCCAGTTCTGAACGTCTCTACGCGGAGATGCGCGATGTGGGTTCGCGCAAGCTGGAGCCGCTTGATCTGTTGAGTCTGGTCAACGGTGCCCCGCGCGGCGCCCTGGTAAGCAAAAATAGCATTCCCGGTATTTATACCCGCAATGGCTGGGAAACGTTCGTGTGGCCCTATCTGCAAAAAACCATTGATGAGTCTTTGCGCACGGACTGGGTATTGGGCAATACGGCAGAAAACAGTGAAGTACCAACCGGCGAAATGCGTGCGCAGCTCGTGCACCAGATCCGCCAATTGTATTTTGCCGACTATGCCAATCAATGGTTCTCGATGGTGGCCAGCATCTCTGCGCGCAGATTCGATTCGCTGCACGACGCTTCCGCGCAGTTGCAGAGTTTCACCAGCGACAGCAGTGCCATTCTGGAACTGTTGAAGTCGATCAATAACAACGTGGCGATGACAGAGATTGAAGAGCTGAAGCTGCCATTCAAAAACCTGAATCAAATCACGCAAGAGGCAATCAGCGGCAAGGAAAACAGCTGGTTCGAAGGTTACAAAAAGTCATTGATGGCAGTTCAGAAAGATATTGCACGGCTATCGTCATCGAGCGATGTGCCGCGCGATACGCGATTGTTTGCAGTCAAATTGCTGAATGGCGACGTGGACTCCGAACTGTACAGAAGCTGGCTGACCACCAACCAGGTTCTGGAGAATGCCGATGCGAGGACATCCCAGTCTGTTGCAAACCTGCTGCGCGCGCCGATTCGAAATGTATGGGGCACCATTATCGGGGTGTCGCAGAAGAATCTTGAGATTACCTGGAAGGACAAGACTGTATTTGCCTTCAATGAAACCTTGCGCAATCGCTATCCTTTCTCCCCCGATGGCCGTGATGCTTCGATGAGCGACATGGTGGATTTCTTCAAGCTTACCGGCGGAACCTTCTGGTCGTTTGTGAATGATGAAATGGGGCCGTTTGTTGAGCGCAAGGGCAATACCTGGGAAGCGCGCAAATGGCTCGGTATCGGCCTGGATTTCAATCCGGAGTTTTTGCGCGCGCTTGAAAAGTCATATGTAATCAGCAATGGCATGTTCAAGCGCGGCGAGTCCGACCCCAGCATCAATTTCTCGGCCTACCCATTCCCCAATATGGCATTGGCCGAGTCCGTAGTCGGCATTGACGGAACGGAATATCGATACCGCAATGGTCCGCAGGAATGGCTGAATTTCTCCTGGCCTGGACAAAATCCGAGCGCGCGAGTGCGCGGGGTAAGGGTGGGCAACATGGCCGGTGCGGAATTGGTGACGGATGGAACCTGGGCCTTGTTCCGCCTGCTGGAGAAGGCTCAGGTATCGTCCAATACGGGTGACACCTTCGTGGCAACCTGGTCAATGCCCGATAGCAACGGGCAGCGCCTGAATGTCAGTTTCAAGATCAGGCCGGAGCGCAGCGCGGCACTGTTGCATCCTTATGCACTGCAGGCCTATCGCTTGCCCACCGAGTTGTTCTTGCGTCCGGCCGTTGGTGATAAACCAAATGACTAATCGCCAAGCACGCGGAATATAGCCGATGAGCCTACTGTCATTATTCTCGTCATCCGGCACCAGGAAAACCGACATTCCACTGGATGTCCGGAGCGGATTCATGGGCAAGATTCCGGCGCGGCCTGATTTTGTCCGTCATCAGGCCGGCTCTCCGGAAATCAAGCAACTGGACCAATGGATACATGAAGGTGCGGCTTATCTCGCCCGGCGTTTCCCGATGGACTGGAAAGAGCGCCTGGAAGGTTTCGCCCCGATTCGTTTGTATATAGGAGGGGAAAATTCAAGCCCTTCCTTGTGCGGAGTAATCAGCGCCAGTCGCGACAAGAGCGGACGCCAGCATCCCTTTATCGAGTTCGCCACCTGTGCAAACGCACAGGCTATGCAGTCGCTGCCCTATATCTCATACCGTTTCGCAGAGTTCTATGCGCAATGCGGCAAGCTGAAGGCGCCAGATGGCAGCGATCTGGACATTGAGAGCCTGACGCAGCAGAGCAATGCGCTGACCCGTTCTATCCCCAGGTTTGTCGAGGCCGATTTTGCGCAACAACGCAGCGAAAGCTGGGTGGGCAAGAGCAGTGCGGATTTCTGGTCTGCCATCTTGCCGGGTACAAGCGCAAGCGTGCGGCTCAACTTTGCGCGCGATGTTCTGCAAACGCTAAAAATGGCGGTCAGCCGCGGGCCGGAACGCATTTCATGGGGCGTACGTTTGCCAATACCCGCAGGTGTCGCCGGTGACGCAATCGTGTCGTTCTGGTTGAGCCTGTTTGTCGGCGTGCTGGGGAATCAGAAGTGGCGCCCCTATGCATTCTGGAATCCGCAAAGCAAGGATGCATCATCGCTGACGGTGTATTTTCGTTCGCCCAATGCATCGAGTTTTGCCCAACTCATCAGTCCGGAATCGGACGAAGGCGGCGTCGTGGATGTGGTACGGAGGCCTTTGGAAAACCTGCCCGGAATTACCAGCGAACGTTTGAGAAAAGTGACTGAGCTGGAAGCATCAACCTGGCCGGAAATGCTGGACAACTGGGTGAAGGGATAATGGACATGACAGCAGTTGCAGAGATTGGATTGGCTGAAGCAGAAGCGGGCGCACCGGAAGCAATGCCGACGGCTGCCCCTGCATTGCCCAAACAGGTGCTGGAATTAATTCAGCCCGTTGGCAGCAACGGCACGGGCGAAGACCCGCGATACTCCGAGCAGTTTACCCAAATCAAGCAGGAGATCGACCGGCTCAGCGATGCCAACTTCGAGTTGGTCATGAAGCTGTCGCGCGAAGTGCTGACCACCGTCGGCAAGGATCTGCGCGTGGCGGGATATTTGATTATGAGCACGCTGTACTGCAAAGGTATAGCCGAACTGCCTAATGCCATCACCGTTTACCGCATGATCATGGACAAGTTATGGGACGGTTGCTTTCCGGTTAAGGAGAGTGCTCGCAAGCAGGCTTTTGCCTGGCTCAACAGCGACCGTATGGATACCTTCATCCAGCAACAGAATGGCGATTCGGCGAGCCTTGAAGATCTGCAGCATTTGCGCAGCGAAATCGATCAGCTTAACAAGATGGCTCGCCTGCGCATGGGAGATGAGGCGCCGCAGTGGACGCGTATCAACGCCTGGGTCGACAATTATCTTAGAGAAAAGACGAATCAAGCGTCCGCTTTGGAGCAGGAGCAAAACACTCAGGCGCAGAAACTCTCCCAAACGCAAACGGCAGGCAGCGATGCGCCGCTTACCGAAAGCAGAGCGGAGCAGCAAATTGGCAAAATTGTTACTTTTTATCGTGAGCGCGGCGAACGGGCGCAAGCCGTTGCGCTGTCGCGCGCTATTCGCTGGGGAGGGCTGGCGATGCCCCCGAATGAAGCGGGTGTGACGCGCATACCTCCGCTCAGGGAAAGTGCGCTGAACGAGTTGGCTGCGCTACAGGCAAGCGGGGCAGGGCCGGATCAGGTTTTTACGCTTTGTGAAAATTTGCTGATGGAGCCCGGTGCTCAGTGGAATTTGGATCTGCAATACATCGCCCATAAAGCACTCGTCGCACTGAACGACACCGCCAGCACGCATGTGCTGGAAGCAGAGATAAAAAGTTTATTGAAACGTTGCGTTGGGCTTGCGGATTTATGCTACGCTGGCAATGTGGTTTTTGCCAACGAGATCACCAAAGAGTGGTTGAATAGTTTGGCGACGGAAGCGCCTGCCGAGAGCGAAGAACCGGCGGGAAGTACCGCAGACACTGAAGTCAAAAATATAACGATTGCTGCTTCAAAAGCGTGCACTGGAGGAAATTTGGTAGCCGGACTGGATGTTCTTAAAGAACTTCCGGGCAACACCGGTCGGCAACGTTTCATCAGGCGCATTGAAGAAGCAAGGTTATGCATCAAGACAAAACAAACAGAGATGGCGAAGTCAATGCTGGAAGCGCTCGACCGGGAAATTGTACGGTCGGATCTTTCTGCATGGGAACCCGCCATCGCCATATCTGTATGGCGCCTGCAACTCAAGCAGATCGCTATCGACCTTCCCAAAGCAAATTCAACTCAGCAGCAAGAACTCAAGACCCGAATACAGGAGATCAATGCATCGATATGCATCGCTGATCCGTATGAGGCCGCACGTATAAACCGAACAACTGTTAAATAAAGGAGCAAACCATGGCTGATAGTTTCCAGAATGAAATCCCGAAGGCACGCGTCAATATTTCACTTGATGTGGAAACTTACGGCGCAAAGAGAAAGGTCGAGCTCCCGCACAAAGCGCTGGTTATTGGCGATTTCAGCATGAGCAAATCGCAGCGCCGTGTCGGCGAGCAAGAGCGCATCAACATCGATGCCAACAACATCGACCAGGTGATGACCGATCTGGCACCGGCCGTGAATTTTGCGGTACCCAACAAAATCACCAACGACGGCAGCGAAATCCGTATTGATATCAACTTCAAGAACTTTAAATCGTTCCATCCCGAACAGGTGGCAAGACAAGTTCCGGAACTGGCCGGCCTGTTGGCAATGCGCAATCTGCTGAAAGACCTGAAATCCAACTTGCTCGACAACACTGCCTTCCGCAAGGAACTGGAAAACATCGTCAAGAGCCAGCCGGAACTGGCAAGCCTGCGCAAGGAACTGGAAGGCATTGCTCCAATTGCAGCAAAAAGCCAGTAAGAGTCGGTTCATCAAGCAAGAGGTGGTGACCGGATCAGGTTGCTACGGAAAGACAAGTTCAATAGGAGAACAAGATGGCAGAAGCAATCAAAACAGCAGTTAAAAAATCGGTCGTAGCTGAAGAGTCTGCAGCCAGCGTATACGAGCGCCTTTGCGGCAAAATCGACATCGCCCCCATGAGCGGCTCTGTCGACATCAGCGGCTTCAGCGATTCAAAGCGCATGGCCGAGTCACCGTTCGACGAACGCCTGACCGCAGCGATCAGCGTGTTCCTGGAAATGGCGGGCAAATCGGGCACAGCCATTGACCGCATCGACCGCGGCTTGCTGGACCATTACATCTCCCAGATCGACGTCACCATCAGCAGCCAGCTGGACGAGATTCTGCACAACGAACAATTCCAGGCCATCGAATCCACCTGGCGCAGCCTCAAATTCCTCGTTGACCGCACCGATTTCAAGGCGAATTCCAAAATCGAGCTATTGGATATTTCCAAGGAAGAGCTCATGGACGACTTCGAAGAAGCGCCTGACACCACCCAGTCCGGCCTTTTCAAACACGTCTACATCCAGGAATACGACACCCCCGGCGGCGAGCCGGTGACGACCATGATCTCCAACTTCACGTTCGGCCGTTCTGCCCAGGATATCGGCATGCTGAGCGAAATATCCAAAGTGTCGGCCGCCGCACACTGCCCGTTCCTGGGCGGGGTGGATGCGGCCTTCTTCGGCAAAAATGACATGTCCGAAGTGGTCGGTATTCACGACCTGTCCAGCTACATGGATCGTTCTGAATTCCTGCGTTGGAAGTCTTTCCGCGAATCCGAAGATTCGCGCTACATCGGCCTCGTCCTGCCGCGCTTCCTGCTGCGCATGCCCTACGGCAGCGAAAGCAACCCGACGCGCGAATTCAACTACGAAGAAGGCGTGCGCAGCGAAGAGAGCGAACATTACCTGTGGGGCAATGCCACCTTCTCCTTTGCCGCCAACATGGCGCGCAGCCACAAGGAAAATGGCTGGTGCGTACAAGTGCGCGGCCCGCAGTCCGGCGGCAAGGTAGAAAATCTGCCCATCCACAGCTACGACGTGGGCCGCGGCAAGCAGATGAAGATCCCGACCGAAGTGTTGATCCCGGAAACGCGCGAATTCGAATTCGCCGAACTCGGCTTCATCCCGCTGAGCTACTACAAAAACAGCGACTTCGCCTGCTTCTTCTCGGCCAATTCAACGCAAAAACCTGTTGAGTACGACAGCAAAGAAGCGACGGCCAACAGCCGCATCAACTCGCGCCTGCCGTACATCTTCCTGGTGTCCAAGATTTCGCACTACCTCAAAGTGCTGCAGCGCGAAAACATCGGCTCCAACAAGACCCGCAAAGCGCTTGAGGACGAGCTCAACACCTGGATCAACACCCTGGTCACCGAGATGAAAGATCCCGATCCGGAATTGATCTCCACGCACCCGCTGCGCAAAGCCGAAGTCACGGTTAAAGATATCCCGGAAAACCCCGGCTTCTACCGCGTTGGGCTGACCGTCATGCCGCACTTCCAGATCGAAGGCATTGATGTACGCCTGTCGCTGGTGGCGCAAATGCCGAAAGGGAAGTCGTAAGAAATCGTTAATCATTCGTCATTCCGGCGCAGGCCGGAATCCAGTGATTTTTTTCAACTGGACACCGGCCTGACCGAAGGTCAGCCTGTCCTGAGCATGACGAAGGGCCGGTGTGACGAACGGTTCTTGAAGCACAAATGGAACAAGATGCAGGTTCCGAAAATGCAACTTGATTAAATAATAATAAATTCGCCACCAGCGGTGGATGGCGAAAAACAAGCAGTTGGATGTATGGAGGCGAGTGTGATCCTTGGATAAGGCCAGGCAGTGCATATACGGAATATCAGCATTAACGATGGACCGGGCAGCAATGTACTGATTGGTTTTTGTGTAGGTATGAATCAACCCATGTTGGGTTAATTTAGTAAGCAGTAACCACAAAGGAGGTTTCACATGGCAAATGCAGCATACATCGAGTTTTATGATGACCAGGGCGCAAAGATCGACGGGGGCGTAAAAATCTCCGGACGTGAAGGCACGGTTGAAGCGCTTTCTTTCAATCATGAAATCCGCATCCCAACCGACGCGCAATCCGGTGCATTGACCGGTACCCGCAAGCACGAACCTCTGACTTTTACCAAGAAGTTCGACAAATCTTCACCCTATATGTACAAGGCATGCTGCAAAGGCCAGACATTCAAGAAGGTGGTGATTCACTGGTACGAAATCAATGACAAGGGTGCCGAGACCGAGTACTTCCAGCATGAGCTGAATGACGTGAAGATCACCTCCGTCAAGCCGATCATGTACAACGTGAAAGATATGGAATACGAGCGTTATCCACATCTGGAAGAAGTCTCCCTGCGTTACGCCAAGATCAAATGGCTGTTTAACGAAGGCGGCCTCGAGTACACCGACTCTTGGACCGGCGACAAAGCAGCGTAATTTGCTGATCAAAGCGTGCACTTTTTTACGGTGCACGCTTTTTTTGCCTGATGTCACCCATGCACGAATTCAGAATCCAAACTGAAAATGCCTGTTGCTGCCGGGTAGGGATGTCCTGCGCCCGCATAAAACATCGCAAGCAAGAAAATGAACATACCGAGTGTCTCCAATCATCCGGCCCGCTTTGCATGGCGATGGCTTGATTGTTGGATGCACATGAATAAGGAGTTAACCATGAACAAAAACGTCCTGACCTATCTACCCCCGCAGCCCAGCGAAGCCGATGCGCCCGATACGCTGCTCAGCGTCGCCGTGGTAACGGAAATGCATGACAACATGCCCGCAAGCGTCACGCTGAACGGGCTCAGCTACAACGTGGTCGGCTTCCTCAGCCTTATGCCCGGCATCGTATCCGGCGCGCGCCTTGGCGACAAAGTCCTCATCAGCCCGGTACAGGATGGCGTGCTCATCCACGGCGTAGTAATGCCAACCGGCACCCCGGCCCGCGCCAGCTTCGGTTTTGTTGAAGGAAAACTGGTCATTGAGGCGCAGGGGGCAGTGGTGCTTAAGAGTGGAAGCGCAACCGTAGAACTGAGCGAAGCTGGAGAAATTCGCATAGATGGCAAGAACGTGCGTACCAAAGCCAAAAAGACGCTGACCCTGCAGGGTGGGCAAGTGAGCCTGAACTAAAGCATGAACACCGTATCCGTCATCTGAAATCGGGATACGGCGCAGCCAAGGAGACAAATATGGGCAACATCAACATCAACGGCAAAACTGCGGTACATGCAAAATCGGATGGCATCCTCACCACCGTCGACACCTGCATGACGCCGCCTTACTGCGTCCCCATCAACTACACCAACATTGCCGAATCCAAAATGACGGACATGGGCGCCTCCTCAGTCAAAATCCAGGGCAGCCCCGCCTGCAACAACAAATCCAACTTCAAAATATCCAAAGGCGACGCCCCCGGATGCTGCGGCGGCACCGGCTCCGGCACGACCCAGCAAATGGCCGAATTCATCACCTTCTCCAACGACGTTATGATCGAAGGCAAGCCGGCCGTGCGCAATAGCGACAAAATGGTTTCCAATCTGAAGAACACACCGCCGCAGCCGCTGCAGCAGCCACCTGCGGGAGAGGCAAAGGCGGGCAAGGCAAAAGCGCCTGAGGCAATAAAAGGCGACTATAGCCAGCAGGTTGATTTAAGCGATTTTGTTGGTATGAACCCGGAATCCGGGCAAGCACTTCAATCGTTGCCCTACGTGTTCAAAGACAAGGATGGAAAAGTTCTGCAAACGGGGCAGACAAATAGACATGGCGACACGCAACGGGTGGAGACCGTCAAAGAAGAGGAACTCATCCTGTATGTTGGTAGCGGCGACTGGAATCTTTTAGTAGATTGAAAACACAATGTTTGAGGTGGACCGAAAATGAATGAGATCAATGTAGAAACCACAAAAGGTTCAGGCAAGATGGCGAGTACCCCACCGCAGAGTCCAAACGCAGACCAAGGAAAATCTGCCAACACACCTGGTGTTGGCACGCTGGATATTGTAATTAAAGACCCCAAGAACATTCCTATTGCCGATTTTGAATTTCAGATAATTATCGATGGTAAGACCGTGTTTAGCGGCAAAACAGATGCAAAAGGAAGCGGTAAAACCATTGAGGGTATTAGAATTGGCAGCATTTTTGAAGTGCATGTCAAGACTGACAAAGGGACATTTAAGAAGGTCGCGATAGGAAACACTAAAACCGAAGCATGCGCCGCATGTTTAAGTAGCTCAAAAACAAAGTTCACTGTCGTTACCTATCTTAATAGCAAGCCTGGCAATGCCGAGGCACATAAGAAAAAGGGAACTGAAGCCAAAAAGCAGAGTGATGAATCAACCAATTCAATCAAACCGCATACAGTTGCAATCGAAAATAATACCAAAGGGCAACCAGTAGCGCTTGTGACTAATGGCGCAAAAGAGGAAAAGGCAGAGCCAATCGTAACCTTCGGTTCAAATGCAAAATCTTCAGATGTATCGAGCTATTCGCTGACTGTGCTAAAGGACATCATGAAGAAAGCTGAAGTGAAAAGCGTTATGATTTCAAGCACTGCGAGAGATGCAACCAGTCAGGCTCGGGTGATGTTCGATAATATCGAAGCTAACGGTGTAGAGCACCAAAAAGACCTCTATGGAAAAGAAGGAGATAAAGTGATTGATGTCTATGTTACGAGCAAGAAGGCAGATAAGAGCTCAGATCAGATTAAAGCAGCAATGAAAACTAAAATTGATGAGATTGGCGTTGAGAAGCTTTCAAAACATGGTGGCGATCAAAGCAAAATAAATGTTTTTGATGTGGCGCCGAGTTCAGTTGAGGCCAATAAGAAAGCTGAATTTATCAAGCAAGTCGATGCAGATTCTAGGGTCTCAATATTTCTGAAACCACCCAAAGACCCTGGATACCACCTTGCAATACCTCAGGTGAAATAAATTATGAAAAAGATCATTTTTACAGTTCTATTGCTTTGTGCAGGGCAACTATTCGCGGAGGATTGTGTTTTCGACCCATCTTCTGCTAACGATAGTTTCTTGGCCAAAAACGAAAATATCAAATACCTTGTTTGGGACGATAAGGCTAAAGAGGCGAGGGCAATCTTTAAAGACGGCTCTCTTTTGTTCGTCAAGAAGTGGGCGTGTCAGCATGTTGCTATGGATGCGCGCCTCATGGATTTTTACTCTGAAGAGGAGACAGGAAAAAGCGACATTTCGTATCAACGAATTATTTGGTTTGCTTCGCAGGTTCTGAATAAAAGCGACTTCAAAGTGCTAGAGAGTTCAATTCTGAAAAAATCATTTGACCGCGAGGATCGCGCTAATGGATACGTTTTGAGGATACCGCATGGGACTTACTCAGAATTCTATGTTGAGCTTACCGATGTGAACGATATGCGGACTATTTCAATAGTGTTTAGTTTTTCTTAAGTGCGGCAACTTCTAGCGCCAAGTGTGAATATTTGCCTTCCCAAATTAGTATTCTCCCAAGGGTGACGTGAACTCGAATTCACGTTGAAAAGGAAGGCGTTGAAGGAGTTTCCGAAGCGGGTATGCAATAGCTAGTTCAATTGGCAAGGAGCAAGCATGGCAAATTGAATGCTTGCCTCTTGGCCGCCAACAGGTCTGCATGATTACACTGGATTCAAAGGATTTGGTACAGCGTGGCATTGATGGAAAATAGCAAAGATTCTTCTGCACTTACACGCTTGATACGCGCTACGCTATTTCTATGTGCATTCGCATTTGCCGGGTTCTCACACTCTAAAGATGATGTTGAGCCTGGCTTGCCGCTGCTACTCGGCGATTACCTCTCCGTTGAATATATCGATTTACTGCGTCAGACGCGATCACCAATAGCCGCAGGTTCAAATTCTGATCATCGTCAATACATCAAGACTGATTTTGATACTAACGAGAGATTGATCGACTTTACCTTGATGGGGAATTTTCATGAAGGGCTTGGGGGGATAATCGCAGATACTTCATTATTAGTTATCGAGGAAGACTTTGGTGAAACACCTGCGAAACTGAAAGTGATGTCCCGTTTTGAGTTTATCGTTGAGGTGGATGGCAAAACACTCGTCTATCACTACGTTGGGAATTACAAACAATTTATCGCTCGAAATACGATTGCTGGTCAATATAAGGACAAGAAAGGCGGACTCTATACGTTTACAGAAGAGGGGATAGCTACGTTTCCAGACCATAGTTTTCGATATGAAGTCGATGCTGATTTCGGGATGATCAGTTTCGATACATTCTTTGAAGTCCTGCCACAGTACCCGTTTGCAGGCACTCAATATGGATTTAAACTCTTCAACAATAAACTCCAGATATTTGAAATGGGAGGGCCGATGGGCAACGAGCCTGAACCCAATCCATTCGTAACTTTGACCCGCATTGAAGATGCAGAAGCGAAGCCATAGCAATATTATCCTTGGTTTATCTAAAACCGCCTCAATGCGATGAACAACGACTGAATCACCGAACACAGAAAGACCACCCAATGGGATTTTTCAGCAAGAAACCAGCAGTAGCACCCCGAGCCAAAGCCGCGCCTCCGCCCGCCCCCATCGCCATCACAGGATTGGGGGTCGCATGCCATGCAGGCGACCAGACCTATGAACTGATCAGTTCGATTCTGGGGCAGGTAAACGGAGTGCAACTCAGCGATGAGTACAAATTCATGTCGAGCGATGGCACGAATGTCGTGCCAAGAATGGCGCCGGTAGAGGAGTATGGCGACATGTCAGACCGCGAACGCATGCGGCAGTTGGCCGCTATTGCACTTGCCAATGCTGCAAAACAACTTCCCACCAGTGTAAAGTCGGAAAGCGTATTGATAGTGATCACGGTCAATCCGGAATTGATCACTCGTTATAATAAGATCGATACGCAACATTTGCAGAATCACCTGTCGGAAAATATACCCCGCCTATCCGTGGCCTCCTATCAAATCCTGCCCAACAGCGCAGGCTCGTGTACTGCCGCACTGCGCACAGCCATTGCCGAACTGAACGAGGGTAAATGGCAAGCCGTGGTTTTCGGCGGCGCCGATTCGCTTATCTCGATATTTACCTGTCAGGACTTGCATGAAGCTGATCGCCTTAACGCCGTAGGCAAAATGGCAGGCATCGTACCCGGCGAAGGGGCTGCATTCGTGGTGCTGCAAAGCAAAGAAGCCGCAGCCAAGAACACCGCCCCCGTGCTGGGTTATTTGCTTGGGCTGGGTGTCGCTCCCGAACCGCATGCTCGCGATGCGGATATTGAAGCGACCGAAGGACTTTCCGCTGCCATCAACCAAGCCTTAACTCAGGCAGGTA
>JAUSBC010000029.1 GCA_030652215.1 Sideroxyarcus sp. | reverse complement strand
TGGACGGCACTACCGATTTCTCCTTTACCGTGCATCGCAACGAGTTCGCAAGGACGATGGATATCCTGAAGACCAAGGTGCAGCCGCATATCGGCGCACGTGACGTGGTCGGCGACAACAAGGCAGCCAAGGTTTCCGTGGTCGGCGTCGGCATGCGTTCGCATGTGGGCATCGCCAGCAAGATGTTCCGCACCCTGGCCGAAGAAGGTATCAACATCCAGATGATTTCCACCTCCGAAATCAAGATATCCGTGGTCATCGACGAGAAATATCTGGAGCTGGCCGTGCGTGTACTGCACAAAGCTTTCGATCTGGATCAAGAAATCTAATAAATCGTTTGACCGGCTAGCCTCTAATCAGTATTATTCGCGGCCTTCGGAGAGGTGGCCGAGTGGTCGAAGGCACGCCCCTGCTAAGGGCGCATACGAGCTTAAACTTGTATCGAGGGTTCGAATCCCTCCTTCTCCGCCACACAGATGTATGTAACAAAAAAATGCGCCGGTAGCTCAGCTGGATAGAGTACTTGGCTACGAACCAAGGGGTCAGGAGTTCGAATCTCTTCCGGCGCACCATATTCAAGTAGCAAATCAATCGCCTAACGCTAACCCGTTAGGCGATTTTTCTTTCGGCAAAGATATTGTGGGACTTTTGCGGGACTTTGCCCCCGCAGACACGGTTGGACGCTTCACAACGTGCCCCGTATGTTGTCGGGTATGGCGAATCAAGAATATATTGCAAATATATGTTATGGCGAATATAGTGCATTTATTCCTAAATAAGAATAATGGCTATGACCGACATAATTCGCACTTCGGGGCAACTCAGTCCGGTTCTAAAGCAACTTAGAAAAGCCAAGGGCTGGTCGCAAATTGAGCTTGGGAAGAGAATCGGATTGTCTCAGGAACGTATCTCGGTGATCGAAAATCATCCCGAGAAAACATCTGTCGACCAACTTCTCACTGTCCTGATGGCACTGGAAGCCGAGTTGCAGGTTGGACTGCGGCAACCCGTGTCTGTTAACGAATCGCCAGATACAAAGACAACTGGGAAGCGCAAAACAAAACCTCTGGAGTCCTGGTAATGGCTGGGCGTCCCTCATCCAGAAAGACGCTGGATGTCTGGATGAACGGCGAGTTGGTTGGGCATTGGACGTTTACCTCTGCGGGAGTGCATTCGTTTGCCTACGATCAGGTCTGGCTCGAAAATCCACTGAAACGTTCACTATCCCTGTCGCTGCCACTTTCCCGAGGGACCACACCGTTTTCCGGGAAGGTCGTCGAATTCTACTTCGACAACCTGCTTCCCGACAGCAAGGGCATTCGCCAACGCCTGGCCTCCAAATTCGCTGCCGGTTCAACCCATGCATTCCAGCTCCTTGAGAAGATCGGTCGCGATTGCGTCGGCGCCATACAACTGCTTCCCGGGGGTAGCCCAGCACCTGATGTTCGTGGAATTGATGCCGAGCCGCTCTCCGAATCAGAAATTGAAAGAATCCTCGACGATACCGTAAGCAATCGAAACATCGGTGTGCCCGAGGAAGATGAGCTGCGTATATCGATTGCCGGCGCACAGGAAAAAACCGCGCTGCTCTGGCACAACGATCAATGGTGTCGGCCTCGTGGGTCGACACCTACAACGCACATCCTGAAGCTGCCCTTGGGTGAGGTGGGCGGAATGCGCGCTGACTTTTCCACCTCCGTCGAGAACGAATGGCTTTGTGCGAAGCTCTTACGCGCCTACGGGCTTCCGGTTGCCGACTCTTCTTTTGGGATGTTCGGTCGCCACAAGGTACTGGTGGTCACACGATTTGACCGTCGTCTCATCGACGGCTGGTGGGCTCGCCTTCCTCAGGAGGACTTTTGCCAGGTGACAGGAATGTCGCCAGAACAAAAGTACGAAGAAAATGGAGGCCCAGGGATGTCCACCATTCTTGACATATTGCGCGGCAGCGACGATGCAGAAGCTGACCGTAAGAACTTTATGGCTGCTCAATTGATCTTCTGGATGCTCGCCGCACCCGATGGTCATGCCAAAAATTTCAGTATCTTCATCGGACAGCAGGATCATTTCTTACTCACGCCCTTTTACGATGTCATGTCTGCCTGGCCAATAATCGGCAAGGGGGCGCGTGAGTTTCAGTGGAAGAAAGTGAAGCTGGCCATGGCATTGCGCACGAAGAACGCTCACTACCGTATGGCTGACATCCAACGCCGACACTGGAATGAAGTTGCCAAAGCTAACGCTTTGGGTTCTGATTTCGAAGCGGTCATTCAGCGCCTGGTTGCAATTACACCAGAGGTGATCGAGTCAGTATCAAAGGAGCTTCCGGCCGGGTTCCCAACCATTGTGTCTGAGAGAATATTCAGCGGCCTTCTCGATCAGATGAATCGACTTAAGGCAGGTGCCTGATAGCAGTCAATGGGCAAAAGTAAAACACGTACTAGTGAGCTGAACTGCCGTTAACCAAATCAACTGCTTAAATAGGGCTAATCAGGCAAACAATAGTGCATTTGATGTTGCCTAACCATTCGATATGTAATGAGTAAAAAAATTCTTGGTTGTGCAGGCTACGAACCAAGGGGGCAGGAGTTCGAATCTCTTCCGGCGCACCAGTTTAAAGAGGCTTCCAGTAGTGGGAGCATTTTTCATTATTACATCCTGAAACGCACGCGTGTTTCTGAAACTTGATTCAAGCCCCCGTCCGTCGCTCATTATCCGACCGCATTAATCGACATTGCTATTGACTTGTCCATATTGCTCAATAAGTTAAAACAGTCGGACTAGGCTAAGGTCTATACCTTTTGGCATATGTTCCGGCAGAAGCTTTGTTGTTAGTCTCCGCCGCCAAGTGATAAATGACCATGCAGCCTCAATGGCGATACCCAAGGGGAAAACATGAACTGGTATATCGACGTATTGAAAAACTATGCGACGTTCGAAGGCAGGGCGGGGAGGGAAGAGTATTGGAACTTTACCTTGCTAAACGTCATTGTCGGCATCGCGCTGTTTGTCACCAATCACAGGATGCTGGGCGTTTACATGCTGGCTGTCCTGATTCCTAGTATCGCCGTATCCGTGCGCAGGCTGCATGACGTGGATCGCAGCGGCTGGTGGCTTCTGATTGCCGCCGTGCCTGTGGTGGGGATTGTGTTCCTGTATTTCATGTTGCAGGACGGCATGCCGGGCGCAAACCGGTATGGCTTCAACCCCAAGGATGTGATTGCCTAGCTGTTGAAACGGCGGCACAAACGGAACGGGCACTCGATTCGAGTGCCCGTTCCGTTTTCCGCTGGTCCTTCTGTGAGAATCAGGCTTTGCTTTCGGCGCTGTCGAGCAGCGCCACGATGCGTTTGGAAATCCCGTCCACTTTGGCATACAGCTTTTCGGCTCCGGCTTTGTCGCCGCTTTTCATAGCCTGCACAATCTCCTTGATTGTCCGGTGCAGCTCGGCGTGGGGCTCTTCGACATCGCGCAGCTCCTGAATGTGGCCGAAGTTCTTCAATCCCTCGCTGTAATACCATTTGCCGAAGGCGCATTGCTGGTGGGAAACGGCTTCCGCTTCCGTCAGCGTGGCTTTGCCGTCGAGGAAGCTGCGCAACCGGGTTTTCCAGTTCAGGTGTGCCGATTTGGCGCCCGACAGATCCAGCTTGCCGCTGCCTACCTTGAATTGTCCGACCGATGCTTTCAGTTGATCCACGAGCTTGGCAAGGTCGGCCACGGCATCGTCCGTGCTCTTTACGCCGGCAGCGGTTACCGTCGCCATCTGGTTGATGGTCTCGATGCTGGAACTGATTCCCTCGGCGACACTGAGCTGGTCCTTGGCCGAGCTGGCGATCCCGCCATTCATGTCGCGGATGCTGGTCACCGCCTTGGTGATTTTGCCTAGGGATTCCCCCGCGTTCCCGGCCTGACCGACGCTGGCATCCACGCGCTGGCGTCCTTCTTCCATCACCTTGACTGCCGCAAGCGCTTTGGCTTGCAGACGCTCGATCAATTCCTGGATGCGCGCTGTTGCCTCCTGCGTGCTTTGCGACAGCTTGCGCACCTCGTCCGCGACCACGGCAAACCCGCGCCCCTGTTCGCCCGCGCGCGCGGCCTCAATGGCGGCATTGAGCGCCAGCAGATTGGTCTGGTCGGCGATGCCCTTGATTGTTTCCAGAATCGTGCCGATGTTACGGCTGTCGTCTTCCAGTTCGGAGATCACGACTGCAGCGCGCCCGACTTCACCGGCCACGGAATGAATCGAAGCAATGGTCTCGTTCACCACCTGCATGCCGAGATTGGCTTCGGTGTCGGCCTGCTGGGCAGCCGTCACCGCGTTCCCGGAACTTTCGGCCACGCGCCGCACCGCGGCAAGCATGTCCTGGATAGCCTTGGCAACCGCAGCGGTTTCCGCATCCTGCTGATTGATGCTGTCCCCGGTTTGTTGTGCTACCGAGGAAAGCCGCGCCGAATCCGCATTGATCAGGTGCGTAGCCTCGACCACGCGCAGCATGGCTTGCTGTATCTTGGCCGCAAACAGGTTGAAGCCGGTGGCGAGACGCACGATTTCGGCCCCGCCGCGCTCGGACAATCGTTTCGTCAAATCGCCATCCCCGTTCACGATGTCACCCATCGCGTCGGCGACTTCGGCCAACGGCCGGGTGATGCTTTTGCTTAAAGTCCCGGCGATTAACAGCAGCACGATGGAGGCGCCCAGCATCATCCAGATGTTATGCCAAGTCTGGGCGCGCACTGCGGCATCCACGTCGTCCACATAGATGCCGGAGCCGATCAGCCAACCCCAGGGTTCGAATTTCTTAACATAGGACAGTTTCGGGAATAGCTCTTCGGTCACGCCGCCGCCCTCCTTGGGCTTGGGCCAGTTGTAGGTGACGTAACCCTTGCCGCTTTTTTCGACGACTTCGACGAAAGCCACGAACAGATTCTTCTTGCCGCCCGTGTCTACCGGTGCGGCGGCATCGCCGAAACTCTGGCTGGTCGCGCAATTGAAGCGCTCCGCATCCAGTAGCTTGCCGTCGAGCGACGGGACCGTCGGGTGCATGATCATGGTGGGGACAGGCTTGCCCAGATCGTTGAGCCAGTAGTATTCCTTTTCTTCGTAGCGCAACGCCTTGATGGTATTGATGGCCTCGGCGCGTGCCGCAGCTTCGGTCAGTACACCGGCCTTCTGGAGTTCGTAATTGCGCGCCAGCACGCTGTATGCCGTTTCGACCAGGTGGCGGGTCTTCAGCTCTTTCTCGGCCCACAAGGTGCTGCGGATCGTCATCACGTCGATGACGCTGCCGCCCACGATGGCACTGATGAAAAGTGCCACCATCAGCCATATCTTGTTGCGTATGCTCAGATTGTCCAAAAATTTGTACATGCCGCGTCCCCTGCGAAAATGCCAAGCCGTACTTGCGCCTGCGATGGTTCGGATAAAACACTCGGGCTACTGGTCTCCTTCGGCAGCATACCGGGAAACATTAGAGCAAATTTGTCCAAAGTTGGTACAACAAAAAGCCTGTACCAATGTATATGGCCTGGAAGGGGTTTTGCTGATAGATTGCGGACTGTCCGTCGTGATGCGGGCGACGAAGCACAACATGGAGGAGCGGAAAGGAAGTCATGGAAAACTATATTTACTGGTTCTTGCTGGCATTGGTACTGGCTGGCCTGGAAATGGTCACCGGCACTTTCTATCTGCTGGTGCTTGCCATTGCGGTCGCATTGGGCGGCGCGGCGGCGCTGCTGGGGGCGGGATTGGCATGGCAATTGGTCCTCAGCGCTTTGACGGGCATCGCGGGCACGATTTTTTTGCGGCGCTGGAAAAGCACCCAAACCGGCGAAACCTCGAATGCCAGCCTCGACATCGGCCTGCCGGTAAAAGTGATCACCTGGAACGACAACGGTACGGCACGGGTGTTTTACCGGGGTGCCGAATGGGATGCCGAGCCGGAATCGGCAGATACCCCGCATGAAGCAACGCTTTACATTGCGGAAGTGCGCGGCTCCGGTCTGGTGCTGACGCACCGCAAATTACAGCAACAATAAGGAGAAACCATGGAAATCGCACTGTTCATACTGATTGCAGCCATCATTTTTGTCATCAAGGCACTCAAGGTCGTTCCCCAGCAAAACTCCTGGGTGGTAGAGCGTCTTGGAAGATTTCACGCGGCCTTGTTGCCCGGTCTGAACATCGTGATTCCGTTTGTGGATCGCGTGGCCTACAAGCATCTGCTCAAGGAAGTCCCGCTGGACGTGCCCAGCCAGGTTTGTATCACCAAGGACAATACCCAGTTGCAGGTGGACGGCATCCTGTATTTTCAGGTGACCGATCCCAAGCTCGCTTCTTATGGCACCAGCAACTACATCATGGCGATCACGCAACTGGCGCAAACCACATTACGTTCCGTCATCGGCAAGATGGAACTGGACAAGACCTTCGAGGAGCGCGATGCGATCAACCATGCCGTGGTGGCCGCACTGGATGAAGCCGCCACTAGTTGGGGCGTGAAAGTGCTGCGCTACGAGATCAAGGACCTGACTCCGCCGAAAGAAATCCTGCACGCCATGCAGGCGCAGATCACCGCCGAGCGCGAGAAGCGCGCCCTCATCGCCGCATCCGAAGGCCGCAAGCAGGAACAGATCAACATCGCCACCGGCGAACGCGAAGCCTTCATCCAGCGTTCGGAAGGCGAGAAGCAGTCCGCCATCAATCGCGCGCAAGGTGAGGCGGAAGCCATCAAGGCTGTTGCTGCGGCTAACGCCCAGGCAATCCAGCAAGTGGCGCAGGCCATCCAGATGCCGGGCGGCATGGAAGCCGTCAACCTCAAGGTTGCGGAACAATATGTAGAAGCCTTCGGCAACGTCGCCAAGGAAGGCAACACACTCATCCTGCCGGGCAACCTGGCGGAAATGGGAACGATGGTGGCAGCAGCGATGAGTATTGTGAAGACGCAGAAATAGCGGAAGCGGTGCCCTGCAACTGACTTCGTAAAATTCTGCACGAGCCTGGACCGGGCAATACCCGATCATGAAAATCGCTATCGCCACAAACGACCGCTGGGATAAAGTCTCGGGCCACGCCGGCCAAACCCGGGACTGGCTGGTCTTCGACTGCGAGCCGGGAAAAGCCATTCCCGAGCCGCAGCGCATCCAACTCAGCAAAGAACAACTGCCGCATTATTTCAAGGACGACGGCCCGCATCCGCTGCATGGTGTCGAGATCGTTGTTGCGGCCAGTGCCGGCGACGGTTATGTGCGCCACATGGAAAAATGGGGCGCGCAAGTTCTGCTCACCGGGGAAGTCGATCCGCTCGTCGCGTTGCACAAGATACTTAACGGCGAAGCTTTGCCGGAGACACGTTTCGATATCACAACCACGCTATGCAAACTGCGTGACCTTTTTTCCAGCCATTAGAATCGAGTAATGTTGCACAGAGGAGTTGGTGGTGGATATGCGCGGTTCAAATGCCCCGGATTCCGTTGCATTCCATCCGGGCTACAGGGCTGATTGAATCGCTCGCAGGTATCGTTGTTTGTCAGCGCAGCCCCCCGGACTTTCACCTCGCGCACATGTCCATGTGCCGCCCCTTGGGCAACTTTGAATTGTTCGGTTTGTCAAAGCTCGTGACAGTAGTTGTCTTCTCAATATTCCGTTCTGGATTATTGATTCCCTATCGCTGAGCAAGTATTGATTCCTTATTCCGGTGCGAAGCGAGGACAAAGGCACTACTGCTATTGGAAGAAAGGAATACATGATGAGCAGATGGCTGGATGTTGCCAATGTCTATTACCTGACCCCGGGTAGCGCCCGTGCATTGGAAGTGCGCGGACTCCCCGTCGCCGTATTCAACATTGACGGCGAATACTATGCCATCAAGGATGCATGCCCGACCGACGGGGGCGCACTGTTCGGCGGTGTGTTGCGCGGCGACGAGATCATATGCCCGCGTCATGGCGAGCGCTATTCGGTCAAGACGGGCGCCAGAGCGGACAACCCCGGCACTGAAAAATTGGAAACATTTCTGGTGCGGGTGTCACACGGTCTGGTTCAAATCGAAATGGAAGTGCCGGAATATCATTAGTGGAAATGCAGATTCCCGGGCACCCCGGAGCTTGTAGAAAGTGCGAACGAACTTGATCGGTGTTTCCTCGTGCATAGTCGAGTTGCTATTGGGACCGTATATGCGCAAGTCGACAAGTAACTTTTTTCCAATCCTGCGGTCTATGCGTTTACCGGATCTTTTGAAGATTGGAGGTTTATCATGGCTCAACTTCATATTCCTCATGCTCCCCATTCCGAAGCATGGGACACGTTGTCGCACATTCACATTTCCGTTGTGAAGATGCTCCTGTTCTACGCGGTGCCGCTGTCCGTAATTCCCCCGGCGATGATTTACTACGCCGGCGTTACCTATGGCGGCAACATGTTGCCTATGTTAAGCGACTTGCAGTTGCTGACCATTGGCGGCGTATTCTTCGTCGTCGAATTGGTGATGACTTTTGTGGTCGCCTATCTTATCCGGAGTCTGAGCGATGTGATCGACATGAAGCCCGCTTTTGAGGATTGCTACAAGCTGGCGGTGGTGGTGCCCACGCCGTTATGGCTTGCTCCGCTGTTCCTGTTCATCCCCAGCTTTATCGTTAACATCACTGCAGGTGCGGCGGCGTTGACGCTCTCCGGCATACTGATCTTCTACAGCGTGCCGTCGATTCTCAAGGTCAAGGATGACAATCAGGCCTTTATGCTGTCCGGTTCCATCCTCGCGGCTGGAATGGTAGCGTGGGTCACGATGATGATCCTGACGCTGATGACATGGAGCTTCGTTTCATCCAGCCTGTTGCTTCTGGTCTGAACTGACAGGAAACACCAGAGCAATGCGGCTGGGGGCGGGAAAGGCGGAAGCCTTTCCCGCTTTGTATTTCGACACGGAACAATTCGAATTGTCGGGCAATCGCAACATCAGCAATCCAGCGTATTTACCCGAAGCAGGAGAGAAGAATATATTGACCTGCCGCAATATCGAATGGGATCAATTCAACCTGATTCAGTACTGAAAGTGGAGGTTATCATGAGGCAATTCACCTTAAACCATCACACAAACTGGCTCGGTATCGGTCTGCTTGTATTATCAGCATGGTCCATGGGCGGATGCGGTGACGGGTATTCAAGCCCGTCGACTGCTTCCACACCGACCAGCATCGCCGTTACGCCGGCGTCCGCCACGATCATCAGCGGGGAGACATCCAATTTGGCGGCCATCGGCAGCTACACGAACGGATCGACTGCCGATATCACCAGCACGGTCAGTTGGATATCTGCAGCATCGGCCACTGCAAGCGTATCGAGTGCGGGCGTGGTGACAGGCAACGCAATCGGCACAACCAGCATAACGGCTTCCATCAACGGCGGCGGCGTATACGGTGTAACTTCAGATGCTGCCGGCATCACAGTTACCGGGGCCAGTTTGACCGGGCTCTCGATTTCCCCGCTGACCATGTCCTTTGCGAGCGGCAGCACCACGGTACTCACCGCCACCGGCACTTTCTCGGATGCGACTGACGGGAATATATCGGGCTCGGTCACCTGGACTTCCAGCAATCCTGCGGTAGTCACCGTCAGCGCCAGCGGCATTGCAACTGGGGTAAGTGCGGGCACCAGTACCATCACGGCCACCAAGGGAGCGATTTCCAACGTTGCCACACTGACGGTCTTGTAGCGGAAGCGCATGTACGCGGAACGTGCCGCGCCTGACCGGGACGGGCACTCGAAAGAGTGCCCGTATTTTTTTTTGCGCGCTGTTGACTCCGTATAGTAGAACCCTGTATGGCGCAGCTAAGGCATCAGCGCAACAACTTGTGCATACAATTGCGGTCTACGCTTATAACAGATCCGCATAAGAGAGGGGGCTGTCATGGCACAACAACATACGCCGCACCTGCCTCACTACGAAGGCTGGGATTTGTTTACCCACGGCCATTTGCCGGTGATGCAGCTGTTTCTATATTTGACGTTGCCGCTGTCCGTCATTCCGCCGGTGATGATCTATTACGCCGGCCTGGCGTACGGCGGAGTCACTTTACCCGCCCTTAACGAGTCGCAATTGCAGATCATCTGTACGGTGCTGTTCATGGCCGAACTTGCGATGACTTTTGTGGTTGCATACGTCATTCAAAATCTGGGCGAGGTGATCGAGATCAGACCCGACTATGCCGATGCATACAAACTGGCGGTGCTGGTACCTATTCCGCTGTGGGTTGCACCCTTGTTCCTGTTTGTTCCAAATTTCATCCTCAATTTAACGGTGGGCGCATTCGCGCTGCTGCTTTCCGGAAGGCTGATTTTCTATGCCGTGCCGCAAATTCTCAGAGTCAAAGTGAAACGACATGCCACGCTGCTGTCCGGCGCGATACTGGCGGCTGGATTGGTGGCCTGGTCAGCAATGATGTATATCACGCTGGTCACCTGGAGTTGGGTCACATCGGGGATGCTGCTACTCTGACGCAAACCGGTACAAACGCAGCTTTTGCAGGCAGTTGAGCGGGAAAGGCGAGGGCTTTTCCCGCTTTCGTTTGGCGCTTCCAAAGCCTCGCCCGCGACAAAAGGTCTATATCTTTTGGCATATGGTGCTGACGCTGCTTTGCTGCTAGATTGTGCTCGCAGGTCGACATCGGGGTAATGGGGCCACTGATATGCAAACACAAAATGTTTAACAGGCGTTTAAGCCTCAGGGTGCGCTTGTTGCTGCTGATCGGATTTGCGTCCCTGGCAACGCTGGGCGTGCTTGCGTACTTTGCCATTTCCCAGCGCAACGAACTTCTGGCCCGGGCGGCTGCGGACGTACACGACAACGCCGTACGCATTGCAAGGCAACAGCAAAACCTCATCGAATACGCGCAACAGGTGTCGAACCTGTTGACGCAGTATCAGGGAATGGGCGACAGGCCTGTTGCTGACGATTGCCAGAAGTTGCTTGCGCATATGCTGCAGCAGGAACCGCGGCTGGCCAATATCGTCATCTCCAATGCAAAAGGTGACTACCTCTGCAATGCCACGCGAACGGTTCGCCTCATCAACAACGCGGATCGCGATTACTTCCAGCAGGCGCTGATCAGGGACGGCTTCGTAACAGGGAAAGCAATATACAGCCGTTCCAACGGCAGATGGAATCTGCCCGTCGCCAAGGCATTGCGTAACAGTGCAGGGCGCATCAGCAGCGTACTGGTCGTGGCTCTGGATCTGCAATGGATCAATCGAGAGCTGTCGCATGTGATAGGCAAAGAAGGGGCACGCATCGGGCTGATAGATCAAAATGGCATTGTCCTCGCCAGATATCCTGATCCGGAAGGCTGGATTGGCCGCGATGCATCGGGTACGCAATTCTTCAGAGATATGACAATCCGCGGTGGCCAGGGCGCGGCTGAATCCACGGGGTTTGACGGGGTGGCCCGTATCTACGGTTTCGCACCGTTTGCCGAGACGACGGAGGGGACGATCCATTTGTGGGTCGGCGTATCCAGGGAAACGGTGACGGGAAAGATAAACCGCAACCTCGTTTATACCCTCGCTGTCAGTTTCTCGCTGCTGGTGGTTCTGTTCTTCATCGTATGGGTAAGCAGCGAGCGTTTGATGCTGCGCCCGATTTCCACCATCGCCCAGGTCGCGCGCAGGCTCGGGCAGGGTGACCACAATGCCCGCACCGGCCTCGACTACCGGGACGGCGAAATCGGCTTTCTCGCGCAATCCATCGACAAGATGGCTGTCGCGCTGATGTCCAAGAACGAAATACTGCGTCTGAACCGCTCTCTCAAACTTCTGAGCGAGTGCAACTCGGCCCTGGTGCGCGCCGAGGACGAGCAGCAACTACTTGCCGAGATATGCCGTCTGGCAGTTGAAACCGGCGACTACCTGATGGCATGGGTGGGTTTTGCCGAATACGACGAGGCCAGGACCGTACGACCGGTTGCACAATTCGGCTACGAGGAAGGCTATCTGGGTAGCATCAAAATTTCCTGGGCGGATACGGAGCTCGGCCGCGGCCCGACTGGAACCGCCATCAGAACGGGAACTGCGGTCATCAATCAGAATTGTCTGACCAACCCAAAAATGGCGCCATGGCGCGAGGCTGCGCTCAAACGCGGCTACCAGTCCAGCGCGGCGTTGCCGCTGGTTAGCAATAAGCATGTTCTGGGCGCGCTCGCCCTTTACTCGGCAGAGTCGGACGCGTTCAGCACGGAAGAAGTGAAACTGCTTACCGAACTCGCCAATGATCTTGCATACGGCATCCAGACGCTGCGTGCGCGCGTTGAGCACGAGGCGGCGCAGAGTCAACTGGAATTCCTGGCCAATCACGACACGCTTACCAGACTGCCCAACCGGCTCCTGTTGCAGGATCGCTTCGAACAGGCAATCGCAATCGCGCGGCGCGACCATTCCAAAGTCGCAGTGCTTTTTCTCGACCTCGACAACTTCAAGCAGGTCAACGACACATTGGGTCACGAGCAGGGCGACCGCCTGCTGGTCGGCGTTGTGGAACGCTTGCAGAGATGCATACGCGAAGCGGATACCATCAGCCGGCAGGGCGGGGACGAGTTTGTCATCCTGCTGACCGATATCGGTGACCTGTGCACCGTGGAAGCCATTGCGCAAAACATCATCGAGGGCTTTGCCGATTCTTTCGAAATCGGCGGCAATATACTGACTGCATCCTTCAGCATCGGGATCAGCATCTATCCAGACGATGGCAACGATTTCAGCTCGCTGCTCAAGCATGCCGACACAGCGCTCTATCAGGCAAAGGATGCCGGGCGCAATACCTATCGCTTCTTCTCGCAGCAAATGAACATCGACGAACTGGAGCACATGCATTTGCAGGGCGAGTTGCGCAACGCGATCCGGAAGCAGGAATTCCTGCTGCATTACCAGCCGCAGATCGACGTGAACAGCGGGCGCATCGTCGGAGCGGAGGCGCTGGTGCGCTGGCAACATCCCGAGCGCGGCCTGCTCCCGCCGGGAAAATTCATTCCGCTGGCCGAACGCAGCGGCCTCATCATCCCGCTGGGCGAATGGATACTCAATGAAGCCTGCCGTCAGGCGCAAGTTTGGTCACAGCGCACTTCCCCGCTCACGGTTGCCGTGAATCTCTCTGCGCTGCAATTCAAGCGCGGCAACATTCTTGAAACGGTGAAAAGCGCGCTCGCCAGTTCCGGTCTGCCCGCCCGCCAACTGGAACTTGAGCTCACCGAGTCCGTTCTACTGCAGGACGAAGAAGCCGTCATGCGCACGCTAAGCAGCCTGAAGGAAATAGGCGTCAAACTCTCTATCGACGATTTCGGAACGGGCTACTCCAGCCTGTCCTACCTGAAGCGGCTGGCGGTAGATAAACTCAAGGTCGACCAATCGTTCGTGCGCGACATGTCGGTCGACCCGGACGATGCCGCCATCGTGAAAGCCATTATCCAACTCGGGCACCTGCTGCAGCTTTCCGTCATCGCTGAAGGCGTCGAAAGCGAAGCGCAAATGGATATTCTGAAAAGCTACGGGTGCGACGAGATACAGGGATTTTTGTTCAGCAGACCGCTTCCCGCAGAAGAATTTGCAATCTTGGCCCATAAGCAACAGTAAGCGAGGGCGGAAAAAATCGGACGCTACCCTCTAAATTTCTGGAGTGCGATCATGAAACGCTGCAATATCACCCGTGAAGAGTTACAGGCTGTTCTTGTTCAATTCGAGCAAGCCCTGCTGCATCACCAGCAATGGCATGCGGCGGTAGTTCGCTCGATCAGCTGCAAGTTGCCGGCAAGCACAGGCGAGTGTGCTTCCGAACCCTACCGCACTTGCCGCTTCGGGCAATGGTATTACGGCAAGGCAAACGAGAAACTGCGCGACTTTCCGGGATTCGCCGCCCTGGGGGCGAAGCACAGACTCATGCACAAGTTGGCTGACAAGCTGCTTGCCAAAGCACAAGAAGATGGCCCGGTTAATATCACCGATTTCGACAGCTTTGCCCATGCGCTTGAAGCGATGCGGCTTGAACTGTCGGTTCTGGAACATGAACTGGAGAATATTCTGTACAACCACGATGCGCTTACGGGTGCCATAACGCGATTGGGCATTCTTCCGGCATTTCGCGAGCAGCATGAGCTGATAAAGCGGGACCTGCAGGAATGCTGCATTGTCATGATGGATCTGGATAAATTCAAGGACATCAACGATCAGTACGGCCATCTCGCAGGCGATCACGTGTTGGCTGCAGCGGTTCATTACATGGTTGAACATCTCCGTTCCTATGACAAGGTGTTCCGCTACGGCGGCGAAGAATTCCTGCTCCTGATGCAACACACAGAATTGGCGGCTGGTTGCGACTTGGTGGAACGATTGCGTGCAGGCATAGAATCCTTGCCCATCGACATCGAAGGTAACGAGCCGATCCGTATTACCGCTTCGTTTGGCATCGCACTGCTTGATCCGGATTTGCCGGTTGAAAATTCCATAGGCCGCGCCGACAAGGCAATGTACAGGGCAAAACAAGCCGGACGGAATTGCGTGCGGATTGGCAAGTAGGCGATGCAGTGTGCAGCCCTTGTCTGGCATGCCGTAGCCCGGATGCAATCCGGGAGAGCTACCGTCAATTGCAGAAGGAATGAAATAGGAGAATACTGTTCCCAGCATTCTGAAGCTGCAACCGATAATCAGGAGAGCCACCATGACGGATTATTCAGAAGTTCCAGACCACAAGCGCAACATCTGGATACGCGGCTTGTTCATGCTCTTTATGGGGCTCGCGCTCCATGTCTGTTTAACTGTGCTGGGCATCGTAGCGCTCATCCAGTTTGCGATGACGCTGCTGACCGACGCTCCCAATGTCCGTCTGACAGCCTTCGGTCGCAGCATGGGAAACTACGTGCGGCAGATCGTCAATTTCCTGAGTTTCGCCACGGAAGAAATACCGTTCCCCTTCGCCGATTGGCCGTCGGTCGAGTGAGTTGCCGCGTCTATTGGCGCGCCAGTTCTTTTCGCAACAGCCTGGTGTAATCGCCCAGCGGCTTCATGCCGTCCTGCGGCAGCCGGGCCGCAATTCCGACTATGCGCAAACCGTAGCCTGCCAACACCATATCCGGCGCCAATTCGCAGAGCGGGACGGCGAGAAACGGCCGCTCCAGGATATCCGGGTCGGGAAGTTTGATACCCTCCGCATCCAGTACCAGGTCGCCATACACCAGCAAGTCGAGGTCTATCGTGCGCGGCGCAAATTTGTCCGCCGTGCGCTTGCGTTCCAGGCTGTCCTCGATGTTGCGCAGAATGCCGAACTTGATTCCCGCCGGCGGTGCCGCCGTTTCGATCTTCGCTACGCAGTTGTAATAGGGAGGCTGATCCTGAGTGCCGATTGCGGCGGTAAGGTAGACCGTGGAAATGGCGACAAGGCGTGTCCGGTGCGCCAGTGCATGCACGGCAGCCCGCACGTTTGCGGCGGGTTCGATGTTGGAGCCGATACCGATGTAGGCGCTGATCATGGCCGGCTCAGCGCTTGCGGATGATTTCCACTGCCACGCTGCGGGCAAACCGCAGCGCCCCCGGTTTTTCCACCCGCACCTCGACCTGCAAAACACCCGGCTGGTCGAGGCACAGCTCGGCTACCGCCTCCGCCAGCGCCTCTTCCAATAAATAGCTGGAGCTTTCCACCAGCGCCAGAACGCGCTTCTTCAACACCCGATAGTCGACCGTGTCTTCGATCTGGTCGCTCTTGCCGGCCTTGCGCAGATCGGTGTACACGGTCAGGTTGATCACTACGTCCTGCTTTTCGTGACGCTCGTTATCGTTGATCCCCAGAATGCAGCGGGCCAGCAGGTCGTAGATGTGGATGCGGTCCATCGAGGTTTCCATAGTCCCTCCTTGGGCAAGCGGATGCACAAACGCAACTATAAGAACTCGCGGCGAAACATAAGTTTCAGCGGGGCGAATGATGCAGGAGGAGATGGACTTGGCGGTGTACTGCGCGGTCGATGCGAATATGGAGGGGAAGAAGCGGTTGCAACGCGCATCCGCTCGGGCATACGGCCGGTTCAGGAATAGTCGATATCCTGCTCGCTGCCCGCGTAATGGTCCTGAAACTCGGTGAGCACGGTCTTGATCCGGCTTTTGGAGAGTATCTTCTTGACGAGGGTGCCCCTGAGCTCTTCCATGCGCTGGCGCAGGACGGGCTGAAATTCGGCCGGTATCTTCTTCAGAAATTCGTTCCAGTTCGCCTCGACGTCGGGCGGCGTCGCGCGGACGCGTTCAATCAGGCTCTCGGTTTCCCTTTGCCTCGTGCGCGCAACGATCCGGCCGTCGCCCGCAATCGCAAAGACCACGGCGATGGAGATGACCGCATTGGCATCGAGCTCGGCATCTTTGACGGGGCCGGCGGAATTATGCCTGCGCAGCCATTTGGCGCAGTCGATGATGCGCTGGTTGCACTTTCTGTCCGTCAACTCGTTTTGATAGACCGCATCCCCAGTCCAGTTTGAAACCGGATCGGCGCTGCATATCTCCATGAATATCGCCTTGAGGTTGCGCTGCTGAATGAACGCGTCGTTGTCGAATTCGGAAACGAAGGCCGCATAGGGCAGGGCGGACATTTCCTTGATACAGCGGAATCCCTTCTGGAACACATGTTCGGCGCCGTGTTGCAGCAGGAAGGAAAGCCTGGCTTCGTTGTTGTCCACAATGCCGGCCTGGCTGATGCCCAGCGAGATGCAGCCGACCGTCAAGTGGAAAGCGTCGAGCATGCCGTCCGCAGTTCTGTCGTTGGTGAATTTCTTCGCGACCAGCACGGTGATCCCGCATAGTTCCCGGAACAGCGTGGCGGCTGCATCCCGATTGTCGGTGCGCAGCGCGAGCGCCTCCAGCGCTTGCACTAATTGGGGGGGGCGGGCGGTGAAGCTGGCAATTTTCACTATCTAATGATTCCCTGATTCAATACACAAATATCCGCTGCGGCATACCGGCGGTGTCGATTGCACATCCGCTTTTGTCTGCTTCGCAGGGTTTTTATATGACTGGATACCGGCCTGGCGCAAGCCAGTTTATCCTGAGCTTGCCGAAGGGCCGGTATGACGGCCGTTTGCTCCTACGAGAAGATATCCTCGCCCAGGCTCGGGCGTTCGCCCGGCTTGGTCGGGCTGGCCGCTTTGCTGGGCACTTGCCTGCGCAGGCGCAGCAGCAATTCACGGGTCGTTCGGCCCATTGCGAATTCATGTTCGCGATCTTCATCCGCGTCCCGGTCGTGATCGCCTTCGTCGTCATCCGAACCCGCGTGCAGGGAATTCTCGCCGGGTTTCCAGTCCGGGAAAATCTCGAACAGCACGCGGTCCCAGGCTTCTTCGTTGGTGCGGGCAATTTCCAGCGCAAGCGGAATCACATCGTGGTCCGACGTCGTCTGGCCGCTCCGGTCCGCGCCGAGATTGTGGATGTCGTTTGCGATCTCGATGATTTCTTCGGCCGCCGTCGAAAACAGCACGGCGAATGCCGTCGTTCCCCAGTCGGTCGACAACGCTTCGCGTAGCAGTTCGGCGCGGCGCTCTGCATCGTCGCTGGCATAGATAACGCCATGGATGTGTGCGAACAGCGACTCGGCCAGCACTTCCGGCTCGTCCTCGATCCAGTCCTCGTCCCAGGTGGCTGCGAAATAGGCCAGGCTCTCTGCCCAGGCCTTGGGCGGGATGAGCAGGGTCGCCAGCGACAGCTTGCCGCCGTCGAATGCGGACAAGTGCAGGGACGCGACGTGAGGCTCCAGCGTGTTCAGCACCTCGACCACAGCGAGGTCGCCGAATTTTTCCGCCGTCTCGCTGATGGCTTCTTCCGCGTGTTTGGTGGAACCCGCCAGAACCAGCTCGGTGACCTGCTGCCGGATCGCGGGGAGGTTGGTGGCGTCAGACATTCTCGTCCCCGCGCGTGTCGAACAGATGCTCTATATTCTCACCTTGCCCGACTTGCTCCTCGTCGTCCTCGACATTGTTTTCCTTGTCCTCTTCCATCTGCAGGGCTTCGAGGGAGTGATCCTCATCCGTCCAGCGCTTGGGATTCTTGTACAGAAAAGCGGTAATGATCGCCTTGCGCGCCAACTCAGGGTTGGCCACAAACACCGTGGCCAGTGCATTGCCCGACTCCGCGTTGTCGCACGACACCATCTTCAGCACCTTGGCGGCATCGCCGCCGTCGTATTGGCCGCCTTCCGCCAGCAGGCCCTGGGCATCGTCGAACACCAGGTGATTGGCCAATGCGAAGCTCAACAGATTCACGTCGTCCATTTCCAGGCCGTTGGCGAATTCGCCGATCAGGGAATCAATGACGCGCTCGTAATTCCTTCTATCCGGCGGCTCGCCAAGCGTGTCTTCGATCTGGACGCCCAGTTCGCGCGATTGGTAAATAAATTCAGGATGGATGCTTTTCATAGTATTCGGTCTTTAAGTTGATTAACGGTCGGGGCGCGGAAGTTCGATTCCGCAACGGCTGAACAGCGATCCCCACAAATTCTGCGCTTCCTGCTCTGGGTCGATGATGATGCGATTGTTCAGACTATAGTTATATTCAGCCCTCTTTTGCGGGTCGGAGAGCAGCTCATACGCCTTCTTGATGGCGTTGAACCGGACTTCTGCGCTGGAGTGGGGATTCCGGTCGGGGTGATGGCGCATGGCAAGTGCGCGGTATGCCTTCTTGATGTCTTCGGTCGAAGCGGTCGGCGAGACACCAAGAATGTTGTAAGGGTTTTCCAATGAATGCCTCCTGCAAGGCGCGCGATTTTACCAATTTACCGGCACTTGGGGGCGGTTATCCCTGTTCGTTCCGGTATTTTGCGTGGAAGCGGCTTTGATGCACGAGATTGCAAGCAATGCGGGCTGCCTGATCTGTATTTTGGCGAGTCGGAGCGGGTCAATTCAACCAATTCGTCATTAATGCGGAATGCTAGCTCCGCTTTGAAAATGCAGGCTTGTACCAAAGTCCAATATCATTTTTTGCAACTATTCGTATAGTTAGTACCTGCGGGAATAGAATGGTTATAACAAAATTATCGGAGGTGCTTTATGCTGAAAAGATTCAAGACGTTGTTTAATGCAGGGTTAGTGTGTGTTGGGAGCGTTGCTGTTGTGGGATTGGCTCAGGCAGCGCCAACACAACTGGATGTTGTTTCGAACGTTCAAGGCAACACATCGTGGCAGGATATTGCAGGAGCTTCCTATACGTTTAATGATGCCAACAATAATGGTCAAGTAAATGTCGGTGAAACCGTTACTTTTACCATAGACATGCACAAAACATATTGGGGTGTTCACGATTTCGATGCGTTGAAGTTCTGGATTAATGATTCGAACGGCACGAATCTCTTCACCAGCCAAAGCACACAAGGCATATGGGATTTTGACGCTTACACTGACAACTCAAATCATCAACTTTTTGACTACGGGGAATGGACGGGTGGCGACCAGTTCTTCACGTTTAATTACACTTTCGCAACCACGGGCGTTTTTGGTTTGACGGCGAGCGTTATGTGCAGCGAATCCCTTTCAGATCTTTCATCCGGGGGTTTCGCGGCCGATTGGAATGCGTGGAGCCAGAATACTCACCAAATCTACCACTACCCCACTAATTGGATTCAGGGTGAAACAGAGACATATCAATTGAACGTTGTTCAACAACCCGTTCCCGAACCTGAGACTTACGCCATGCTGATGCTCGGTCTGGGCCTGATGGGTGCCGTGGCGCGCCGTCGCAAGGCTTAACAGCAGTTTCAGCAATCATGGTTGGATAAGGAGGGTCGGCTAGTCCGGCCCTCTTTTTTTTTTAGCTGGCGCATAGGGAGACGTCACGGATCACTACAAACGGGGCGCGCTCCCCTGCATTTCAATGAAATTCAACCGCAACCGGATGGAAGCTGCTCCATTATTTGATTTAATCCGATTCCTCCTGAACCGGCACAGAGTTGATCTTCTTCATGAACCAAAGTGCTTTCCAAACGATGATCCCCACAAAAGCGACCGTCGAACCAACCACGATAAATAGCATCGAGTTATTCATTCATTTCTCCTTTGTTTGCTTTCAATAATCGCGCTCAGGATACCCGCCCAAAACTCTCCTGAATAGCGGCGCTTTGTCGGATTCAACCACACAAGCCATGGATACCCGAGTTGAATTGTCTGAATTCGGTTCGGCTTGTGTCTTGCCGATCTGCACCCCTGCGGCAAATACATGTTGTATATATGGTCTGCTCGATAGCGCAGAAGGGTTATTGCTGCTAGGCTTTGTAGCGGTAGATCGTGGGAGAGAAGGGGCTGGTGGAAGAAAAATCGAATCCGGCACCTCTGATTTCGAATGTATCGCAGACTCAGCATTGATGACGAGGAATAATCAAAGCCAGACCGAGTTACAGCTACTTCGCGACCAGCTTCAATCGCTGATGGACGCGGCCCGCCTGAATGAAAAGAAATGGCGCCGCCTGGACCAGTTCGAAAAGCAGCTGATCGCCACGCGCACATTGCCGGAACTCATCCAATTGATACTCGAGGACTATAAAGCGGCCTGCGAGACCGACATCGTGACGCTGGCTCTGTGCGATCCCGAATACGAGATCAGGCGTATCCTGGCAAGATCGCAACCGGGCGGCGACGAAATCCCCGGACTGGTGCTGCTGGAAAGGCTACCCACGCCTGATGCCGAGCCCGCGCCATATCTCGGTCCCTTTGATGCCGAAATGGAACGCGCCATATTTGATCCCTGGCCAGACGGTTGCCGCTCCATGATGCTGTTGCCGCTGATGCGTCAGGGCGAACTGGTCGGCAGTCTCAACATGGCCAGCAGCGCCGCCGAGCGCTTCTCGGCCGACAGAGGCACCGACTTCGTCGAGCGGCTCGCTAACATATTCTCGATTTGCCTGGAAAACGCACTCAATCACGAACGCCTCAACCTGATCGGCCTGACCGATTCGCTCACCGGTATCTTCAACCGGCGCTATCTCGAAACCCGTTGCCAGGAAGAAGCCGCAAACGTGCTGCGCCACCGCACTCCGCTGTGCACCATGTTTCTCGATATCGACAAGTTCAAGCGCATCAACGACACCCACGGCCACATCATGGGCGACGAAGTGTTGCGCCAGGTCGCCAGCCTGATCAAATCGGAATTGCGCAGCAACGACGTGCTGGCGCGCTATGGCGGCGAAGAATTCGTTGTGCTGTTGCCGCAGACAGAGTTGCACCATACCTGCGAGATCGCCGAGCGCATTCGCGGCACCATCGCCGCACACCCCTTCCGCATAGATGCACGCATCGAATTGCAGGTCACCATCTCGATCGGCGTGGCCCAGGTTCCCGCAGAGGCCGAGGGTTCGGATGGCGACGTCGCTCACAAACTGCTCGCTGCTGCCGACGAAGCCTTGTACCTGGCCAAGGAAAGCGGCCGCAACAAAGTCGTCGGCGAACATAACCGGCCCGCGTCAGTCGCGGCAAAACGCGGCCTGATCAGAATGTTGGGTTTTGGGGCGGCGTGATCCAGGCACAGGTCATAGGCCTACGTAACGTACCCAATAGCGCAGAGGGACCTTTGCTGCTAACCTTCGGCGCAATAGAGGCAAGGCAACGCGGGTTCGAAGATACAGGCGGCAAACCAGTTCAAGCCCGGCTCCCCAATACCTCTTCGAATCTTTGGAGGCACATCGTGGAAAAACAATTACAACCCGAAGATAAAAATGCGCAACAACTGACATGCGAGAACTGCGGCAACGCGTTTAAACAACATGTCGAACCGGAAATGGCCATCTGTGTGCCGCACTTGAAACTTGTCCGCCTCAAGAACACGCAGGCTTGCGAGTTGTATTCAATCGCAGACGAGAATATTCAAACACACTGATAGTTTCGCTTTAAACCAACCTTGCTGGACATTTCCATACTGCTTGCTTTTGCCTTCTGCGCGGGCATGGTCGATGCCGTGGTCGGCGGGGGAGGGCTCATCCAGATTCCCGCGCTGATCAATGCGTTTCCCAATGCGCCGGTTGCCACCCTGTTCGGCACCAATAAACTCGCGTCAATCTTCGGTACTTCTGTCGCGGCGCGCACCTACATCGGGCGAGTACGCATTCCTTGGCGCCTGGTACTGCCAGCCGCAGCCAGCGCCTTCGTCATGTCCTTCTTCGGCGCTGCTGCCGTATCGTTCGTGCCGCAAAGCTGGCTGCGTCCCGTCGTGCTGGTGCTGGTCGTCGCCATGGCGTTTTACATCTTCCATAAAAAAGACTTCGGCCTATTGCAACGCGCCGCGCATTTCGGCACGCGCGAACGGATACTGTCCGTACTGATCGGCGGCGGCATCGGCTTCTACGACGGTCTGTTCGGGCCGGGTACCGGCAGTTTTCTGATCTTTCTGTTCGTGCGCTACTTCGCCTTTGACTTCCTGCAAGCCTCGGCCGCAGCCAAAATCGTCAACATCACCACCAACCTGGCGGCACTCCTGTTCTTCATTCCCTCCGGCAATGTGCTTTACCTGATCGCCATCCCTGCCGCCATATTCAACATGCTGGGTTCCTTCACCGGCACTTGGGTCGCGCTGAAACGGGGCACCGGATTCGTGCGCATCCTTTTTCTTTGTCTGCTTGCCGTGCTGGTACTCAAACTCGCCTACGATATGGTGCTCGCCTGAAGACGTTCGTTGATTAGCGCGTTTTTACTGCGTTCGAACAGGCCTCGCTTCGACTCTGAGTCTCCGATAGGCTGCGAGCGAGACAATGCCAATCCCGGATATTTCGAGAATCCAGTTCCACCTGATTCCGAGCACGCTACTGCCGATGAATACATCGAAATGGTGAAATGAGCTTGCTCTGATTACGATGAACACGCCCAGCAGGCACAGCCCAAACATGGCCAGTTTGATTGCCCGACTCATTTTCCATGTAATGAAGAGCAATAGACACGCGCAGGATGCGCCGCCGAGAACAAGCACCTTAATGAACATTTGTTGGTAAACCTGACGCTCCCCGTACCAGCCATCCCGGTGGGAAAGCATGCGAGCGGTTTCCGTAATCGCGGTTTGCAGGTCGAGCTGCTTGTTGATGCACAAGAACCACAAAACGATACTCAAAAACCACCACAGCGCGCTTTCCAGTGGGCGAGTGGTTTTTTTCAGACGGGGTCTCTTGCATTCGAGTGCGGCGCGCCAGCACATCATTGCCGCTACGGCATAAAGCGCCACGGTCAGCCAACCGACGATGGTCGGGTCGCCAATACCTGGCGACCATTGTCCTATCCAGCCGGCTTCTTCAGAATTGGTCATGGGGAAGTTAATACGCGAGTTCAATGCACATCGGCCGAGAATAGGAAATACAACCGCGCAAGTCAAATCAAACCTCGGCTGCGCCCACGACATTTAAACTATCTTCGCAAACGATATAGAGCCGCCCATTCAGGTCCGCATCGCTTTCCAGCACAAGTAGCAAGGTTAATGCCTGCAGCCCAATAGCTCAGGCGCTCCATTACTGCTAATCTCCGCCGTACAAGTTGTTATAACAAGCTGGGTTGCACGAGGGAGGCAGAAGAATATTTCGAACTCGACACCTTGGTTTCACCGTGGAGATGAGGTGTGGAAGATCGGAATATCGGGACAGCCCCTGCGGGCTGTTCGTGGAATGTTTGGAATAAGGTTGCCCGCTGTACCCGCTTAACACCGCTACTCGCCGCGCTCCTGTTCGCCGCGCCGTCCGGCGCAGACACCCTGCAAGGCCGCGTTGTTGCCGTCACCGATGGCGACACCGTCAAAGTGCTGGATGCCTCGCGCACCGAATGGAAAATCCGCCTGATGGGCATAGACGCTCCCGAGAAGAAGCAAGCCTTCGGTGCGCGATCCAAATCGAACCTGTCCGACCTCGTCTACGGCAAGACCGTCATCGTCGAATATTCCAAGAAGGACAGGTACGGCCGCACTGTCGGCAAAATCCTCGTCAACGGCGTCGATGCCAATCTCGAACAGATCAAAGCGGGCATGGGTTGGCACTACAAAAAGTATGCAAGGGAACAACCCGTAGCAGATCGCGAGACCTACGCCTTGGCAGAAGAGCGGGCGAGAGCAGGGCAGCGCGGGCTTTGGGGCGATGCTGAACCTGTGCCGCCTTGGGATTGGAGGAAGCAGAAGTAGTGCAACATATCACTCAAATTAACATTTGAAGCGAAATGGTATTTGCTGCTACTCTTCCGCGCGGCAATTGCCGGAGCTGGCGCAAAATGAATTGCGAACCAGCCGCTTAACTTATCCAACCACAGGAATTGTATGAAACTCTCTTATCTGGTTCTGCCGCTAATAGTCTCCGGTTGCGTGAATCTGGAATTTCCCGGACTGGTTTCCGACACTGCAAAACTCGGCAAGGATGCCTACGGCGCTATTGTCGGGAAGAAAGACAGCAAAGAACCGGGAGCCCAAGAGCCTGCGATTCAGGAATCCGCCAAGCCGCCCCAGGAAACGGCAATACCGGCTGCGAATCCGAGTGAATACATCACGAACGCGTACATCGGGCAAGAGAACCAGTCCATCGCTGAAATCAAGCAGAATTGTGTGAGCGAGGCGGCGGAAAAACTGTTCAAGCTGGCCGGCAATGATGCGCGCTACACCGTAGTCGAAAACACAATCGCCACGGTAAATAATAACGTCGTGGCAAATTGCAGGCTGTCCATGGACAAATCTGCAGTTGAAAGCGCTGTTGTAAAAAAATAGCGCGAGAGTTGTCTGCTTACCAGGTCTTTTGGCATTGAAGCCGGTCAATACCAAGCTCCTCACAGCAGAAGCGGAACCGATGAAAGGCAAATTTTCGGGAACAACAGGCCAGGCAACGCGCACGAAACTCCGGCCTTGCGAAGCCAAATTTACCAAACGGCAATAAATAGGAGGCCAATCATGCAAACACTATTGATCACTGGCGCCAACCGCGGCATCGGGCTGGAATTCTGCAAACAATATGCGGCCGCTGGCTGGCGCGTGCTGGCTTGTTGTCGCGATCCAGACAAGGCGGATGCGCTCAAGCAATTGGCGGCCCGCTATCCCGACCACATCCAACTCCATGCCCTCGACATCACCAACCATTCTCAGATCGAGCAACTTGCGCGCAAGCTGTCCGACGTGGCGATAGATATGCTCATCAACAACGCAGGCGTCTATCCGGATGCGGACAAACGCGGCTTTGGTCAAACTGACTATGCGGAATGGATGGCCGCATTCAAGATCAACACCATGGCCCCGCTCAAATTGGTCGAAGCTTTCGTCGAACAGATCGCGCGCAGCAAACTCAAACTCATCGTCACCATCACCAGCCAGATGGGCAGCATGGCCGACAACGGCAGCGGCGGGAGCTACCTGTATCGCAGCAGCAAAGCGGCAGCCAACATGGTGGTGAAAAGCCTGGCCGTCGATCTGAAAGACAAGGGCATCACCTCGGTGGCCTTCAACCCCGGCTGGGTCAAGACCGACATGGGCGGCCCCAACGCCATGATCCCGGTCGAACAGAGCGTGGCCGACATGCGCAAGGTCATCGATAGCCTCAGCCTGGCGGACACGGGCAAGTTCATCGGCAATGACGGGCTGGTGATCCCCTGGTGATGCTTTCGGCCTATGGGGTGGTCTATATCTTTTGGCATTTAGGCGAGAAGGGGCATTGCTGCTAGGCTTCGTATCAACAGATCACGCAGACTCGAACTTACGTCACCATCACAGCCAGACAGGCGGATAGCCGACACGGCGGCGGCGGTCGGCAACGATGCCGCCATGGCCGTGGACTGAATCAAACGTGCAGCACATCTGTGGCCTTAACCCGGCTGGGTCAAGGCCGACATGAGCGCCAAAATGCCCGTGAATGACATAATGTTATTATGTGTTCGCATGACTGACCCATAGAACCGCAAAGGCTGAAAAATTCGTTTCAAAACAACATTGGAGAAGCACATATGTACATCGTCACCAAAGTGGCGCGCTTGTTCGCGTTCGTTATTCTGTTCGCCCTTTCCGCCTGCGGCGGCGGAGGAGGAGATGGTGGTGCCGGCGGAGCCGTTCTCAGTGTTTCCACTAACAATCTCACTTTTTCAGCGTCCAACACTTATTCATCGACGCCAGCGCCTCAAACCGTAGTGGCCTCACTGTCTGGCGGCAGCGGGGTGGTCTATATGTCGGTTTTCGGTAGCGGTGCGGCGATAGAGTCGACGAATTTCACCATCACGGGCGATACGACCGGGGAGGCAAGTATCAGCGTCCGGGCACCGAGCACATTGGGAGTCGGAACATATACCGGCACTGTTACCGTAGAAGGATGCACTGACGTCAATTGCACCAGCCAGATAACAGGCAGCCCACAGACCATCAACGTCACTTATACGGTAGCGGGCATAACTGCAGCTCCTGCGGCGGTGGACTTCTCTGTCGGGGAGGGCCAGACACCAAGTGCCAAGAACGTCACGCTCACCGCGGCCTCGGGTTCTCAGGCATGGACGAGCTCCATCACCTACGACAGCGGCACCTCAGGTTGGCTCAGTGTGCCGGCTTCCGGCGCGTCGTTGCCGGCAACGGTCGCATTCAACGCAAGCTCCATGCCGGCAGGCATCTACAGGGCTCACGTCACTTTCAACTCGACTAACGGCTCAACGCAGGTCGTGCCCGTGGCGCTCAATGTGAGCTCATCGGGAGTCACCTTCGTTTCTCCCTACGTCGGGACAACCAATGTCTCGAATGACGTGATCATTCGCGGCTGGGGATTCACCGGTGCGACCCAAGTGCAATTTGGTGCGACACCAGCGTCCGCCTTCTCCGTCGTCAACGACTCGGAAGTTCACGCGACCTATCCGGCACTTGCCGCAGGCACATATCCGGTCACGGTCGACACACTTCCAACCCGAGCCAATCTGGTGGTCGTGGACGCACCCGCGTTCTCATATGCGGCCATTAATCGAACCGCGAATGCAAAAGCGCTCCATAACCTGATCTATGACGCGGAAAGAAAGGCGGTATATCTTCTCGATGTCGACTGGATGGGCGGTACCGATCGAATCGAACGTTATCGATTCAGCGCCGGCTCGTGGACGAGCGATACGCCGATCTCATTCGGTGGGTCCTTGAACCTGAATACGGGCATCGCCCTGTCCCCGGACGGAACGGAGATCGTGAAAGCCAACTACTATCAGATGGGGCACATCAGTACTGCGACCTTCACCACGACGGCCAATATATCGGCGGTGCCGGACCTGGGTATCCCAACACTGAGTTCCATCTCGATGGCCAATGATGGCAGCATCATAGGTAACGCGACCAACCAGGATGGGTGGGAAGGATATTACCGATACGATGTATTGAACCGGGCGTTCTTCAAGACCAGCACGCCGGCTGGATTCATCAATCCGATTAACCGGCACACCATCGCCAGGTCGGCCGATGGAAGCAGAATACTGATCATGCCCCTGCCCCTGTCGTCTGCTCCCAACTATTGGTATTACTACAGATCCAGTGACAGCACTTTTGTCGCAACGGCCTTGCAAACGCTGAACATCTACGGCCGATTGTCATCGGTGTCCGTCAGTCGAAATGGTTCGCGCTCGATCATCGATAACGTGGTCTACGATGATTCGTTCAGCGCCCTGGGAACGTTGCTGCCCTCATGGAACGACAGCGACGTCGTGATCATCTCGCCCGAAGGCGCAAACGCCTATATCTATATCAAGAACACAGGGGTGGTACACAAATACGATCTCACGAGTGCCATCGGTGGCGTATTCGCCGAGGTCGGCACGGGCACCGCGGTTCCGGACGCTCCAGGAGACGGGATCTTGATGGCGATCAGTCCGGACGGCGGAAGTCTGATCATCGCAGGAACAGAGCGGGTGATCGTCATGGCTGCGCCGTAAAGAGTGCGGTTGGTGGTGGTCGGGCGAAAAGTATTTCGAACCCGACCCGTCAATTCACAATCCGACACCGACATTCCGAACCGCAAGGGGGAATAATGAAACTAGTAACTTTGCTGGTGATGTTGCTGCTGACTACATCAACGCAGGCAGGTGTATTCAAATGCAAGACTCCAAATGGTTTTGCCTATTCCGAAAAGCCTTGTCCGGATGGTGCTTCAGCCGGCCCAGTCAAAGTGATACCTGCTTCCGGCGATCCAATAAGCAAAGTCCCATCAAATGTAACCCCACCAGAAACTAGTGGGGGTGCCGGCAAAGCGTACCCGCCCATCACCGAAAAGCAGCGGCAGGGCTATGAAAGACATCTGTCCCGAGCCAACCCCAAGGCATTCATCATTTGTGCCGATAAGAGAGCGATGAGCTTTTATGGTCAGGCCAGCTATGTACAGAAGCAATTGGCTTCGTTGCCTGCAGGCTGCTCGCCTTACTCGATTGACGATGCCGTAGTGTGGGCGAAGTGATCGGGCGAGGCGGGGCTTTGCTGCCAGGCTTCGGTGCAATTGAGGGTAATGTGGCGGCGCAGTATTCTGTGTCGGCCACTTAAATTCAGCGTGTTATCACTGCAAGAGGTGCATCATGGTAGCGTGGCTCCCCGCAGCAAAAATATTTCTTCCCTACTTGGCGCAAATTGTAACGGCGGCTATTCCCGCTTTCACAAAGAAGGCAGACAAGACAGTAACGGAAGAAACAACCCGCAACCAAATAGCCGAACTTCAAGATGCTGTTACCCACAACGCCGAGGCTTTGAAAGTGCTGGCGACACAATTGCAGCAGATCATCAATGACATTGACTCCGGGGCTGCCAAGATGGAGAAGGAAAATAGAACAAACAGGCGGCTTGTACTACTTGCACTGGGTCTTTCGCTTCTTTCAATAATGCTATGGGCATTCTCTTGGGGCACTAATTTATAACCCTGAAACCAACCTCACTGTCTCCATGGCAAAATGGAAAAGGGGGTAGGGCAGTTGCATATGAGTCCTGTTTTTCAAATCCCATGTTGATTTCGGAACGTCCTCCATTCATAGTTGCATCCACCACGAGCAGAGGCCCTGTTCAGGGCTTACCCATGGAAAAAAATAATAGCAAGGGAGAGAAAGCATGAAGATAGGATTGGTAGTTGACTCAAGCTGTGATTTGCCGCACAGCTTTTTCAAGAATGGCGACGTGGAATTGATGCCGACTGTGATTACGGTCGGCGACCAGTCGTTTGACGATCTCAAGGATGACAAGCAAACCCTCCAGTTCCACGCGGACACATTTGAGCGGATGGAAGAGAAAAGCGATATTCCGGTCACGTCGCGTCCGTATACGAGCGACAAGATTGAAACTCTTTTTCTAGAAAAGCTGGTCTGCAAATACGACCATGTGTTCTGCATCATGGCGTCGCATGCGCGCAGCGAAATCTACGATCACGCGATGCAAGCGTCGCGTGGCATCCTTACCAAATACAAGCCGATCCGGCGCAGCGCGGGGCTCGACAGCCACTTTACGCTGGCCGTCATCAATAGCGCGAACGTCTTTGCGGGAACTGGCGTAATTGCAGCCGAGGTGGCTCGCATGATCAAGACCGACGCCACCCCGTCGGATATCAACTCGCGCATCCGCGAAGTGGTGCCGCACACATACTGTTACCTGGTTCCGCCCGACCTGGAACACGTATACAAGCGAGCTTCGCAACGCGGAGATAAAAGCATCAGCTGGCTGGGTTTCCGGCTCGGATCAATGCTCGACATCAAACCCATCCTGCTCGGCCACAATGACGAGACCAAACCGGTTGCCAAGATGCGCGGCTTTGAATCCGCTGTCGAAACCATGTTTACCAATGCCACCCGCGCTGTGGAACAGGGATTGATGTCCACGGAGATTTGCGTTGCGTTCGGCGGCGATCCGGCCCGCTTGCTGCAGTTTCCCGGCTTCAATCGTTTCAGGGAAGCAGTAACAAAAGCCCGCTACACGATTCATATCTCTCCCATGAGCATCTCCGGCAGCGTACATGCCGGCCCGGGCTGTGTTGAAGTCGCCTTTATTTCGGACAAGCATGTATTTGAGGAAAAGGTGTAGCGCGAATCTATCTAAAACAGGGAATTGAACTACTCGGCCGGTAGCGAATGAAAGCCGAGGAGCTTGGTTTTCAGTGTCAGCGCCAAGCAACCTGCGTTTACACCGACATGACCGTCAACGTGTACCCGCCCGATTGGACGCCTCCCGCCAAGAGCTATTGATCCGGCACACTTTGACTTCACTTGCTGGATCGCATGATATGGACTAACGTTAGTTCACTTGGTCCATACGAGGTATGTCATGCGAATCGTCAGTATCCATGAAGCCAAGACCCAGTTCTCGCGTATCGTTGCGCAGGCAGAGGCGGGCGAGGAGATCGTGATCGCACGTGCCGGTAAGCCGGTGGCGCGCTTGGTGCCTTTGGTGTCTGCCGCGTCTAAACCCCGCAATCTGGGGCTGGGCAAGAAGCGTTTCACTTTTCCTTCAAACTTCGATAACTTGAATGCGGCTGAAATAGTCGGCATGTTCGAGCAGGGCAAGTAATGGCCCCGCGTGCCAGGCAATGGAAATTCATGCCGTAAACTGCCATACTTCGGCCTGCAATCATCAGGAGAACTGCCATGTCCATGACCGTAACTTTGCCACCCGAACTGGAAGAACGAATCCGCCAGCGCGTTGAGTCGGGCAATTATGGCTCGGCAAGCGAAGTGATCCGTGAAGCGTTGAACTTGTTCGAAGCATATGAAGATGTCAAAACTGCAAAACTTGACAGCCTGCGCCAGGATATAGCCAAGGGTTTGAGCGATGCCAAGAATGGACGTACCAAAGAAATCGATTTCGCAAGTCTGAAACAACAAGGCCGTCAATTGCTCAAAGACCGCAAGGCCGCCTGATGCCTCCCATCCGCTTTACCCAATCAGCAGAAACAGACCTGCTGGAATTGTGGGTGACAATCGCGGAAGAAAATCTCACAGCAGCTGATGAAGTACTGGATGTCATCCAGGCAACAGCCACGCTCTTGTGCACACAGCCAGAGATGGGCAGAGAGCGCCCGGAACTGGCCGAAGGTTTGCGCAGCTTGCCGACCCGCACGCCATACCTTATCTTCTATTTGCCTGATGACAATGGATTGCTGGTTGTTCGTGTGTTGCACCATGCAAGGGATATTGATGCAGAATACTTTTCTTAGGAGGAACCGATGGAGTCTGACCCTGAGGTCTCAATGTTGGAATGTTCGACCTGACCCCGTGTTTGTTATAACCTCGTGACGCTTCCCGTTGGATGGTCGGGTGAGTTAAAAGTATTGCGAATCTGCCCCCTGTAATTCCGTTTTTTTGACTATGAGGTAACTATGTTTAGAGTGATTTTCAAGGCAGCGTTGTTACTTTTTGTATCTATCGCAGTTGTGGGCTGCGCACGTACAACCACGATCGGGCATAAAGTGGCACTGCCTGAGTCGCCGATCAAACAACTGAACTGGGTATACAAATCAGGGCAATTCAACGTTCAAAACAAGTCAGCGCAGCGTGGCATCAATGACACACTTAACGAGTTGAGCACGTTTCTGCAAACGCGGTTGCCAGCCGTGTTTGCATTAAATGGCATTGAAGTAACAACTGGAAATGCAGCATCTCGGTATGAACTCTTCATTACTCCATCCCATGCTTCATACTCCTCATATGGTGGAAGCCGAGTCAGTCTGGATATGCGAGCACAACTATATGACAAGACACTGGGATCAAAAATGATCTGGTGGGGGGATATTCATTTCTTCGATCCAAATGCGGGCATGGGCACCTTGGAGAAGGCGGCGGACAAGTTTGCCAAGAGCGTTCTGGAGCAACTTGCATCCGATGGCGTCATTCGACTCGAATCGAGCGAGATAAAAATGCCAGAGGAAAAAGCGAAGTGAGAAGAACTTGAGTGTTCTGGTTTGCCGACCGCTCCATGAGTATGCTGCGGATCAATTTGGTCTGAGCCCACCGATTTCGTATTGGTGAAATGTTGGAATGTTAGACCTGACCCCGTGTTTCTTTTTGTGCCATAGAATCATTTACTCGCTTGACGCAGGTCGGCCAATGGGAGGCCCCTTTAATTTAAACTGCGTGGTGATGAATTGAACTGTCTGGGAAAGGCGGGCTAGCTCAGTCTGACCCATCGATTTCCGTTAGACTGGACAGGGTAGGGAGAATGTTGGACCTGACCCCGTCGCGTGCTGTTACCATTGAAAATGCTTAATAAGCGGACGCAACAAATATGACTGATAGCAATTCTGAAAATTCATCCAAAATACCTGCGCCTTCCGATGCTGGTGTTTCGGGTATCCAGAAGAATACTCAAGAACTTTTGGTTATTTCGAACAACGCTTCAGGAAGTATAAGCACTTCGCCAATTACCCACGCTTTTGAAGTCCTAGCTGCAAATACCCCACAACAACTAGGAGCAATGCCGCCGTTAGTCGTTGGAATTATTCAAGAAAATATGCTTGAAAAGAGACGTCTGGACGCCAAATTGAACGAGCGTGAAACCTTCATTTCAACTCAAAATCAGGAGATTGCGAGACTCAGAGAGAGCAATGCGGAGTTGAAGACTGCACTTAACGCTGAGTCACGTACAAAACTATTGCGAAACGCATCTATCACGGTTGGGATGTTGATTATAGGTGTCGGTTTTAAGTTCACCGATAAGCAAGAGACGTTACCTTATGGAGTCGGATTAATTGTCTTGGGTGCCGTATTAGGTGCATTCGGATGGTTTACTCGGGCAGCGAAGGAGGTGGCGTAAATGCAATTTGGTCCAATAAATGAGTTAATTTTGCACGGAGTTTTTGATCGTGGTGTTCCGAATCAAGAAAGAATTGTCTTAAAAACACAAGGTCATTTAAATCTTGCGGCTTTCGGTTTGCTAGTTACTGCTAAACAATACGGTGCCACGTTTCCACTTCCTGACCATTTCTTTTGGTTTGGAGAAACATTGTTAGATGCTGGGACGTGGGTGTATGTGTATACGGGACCGGGTCTTACAAGAATGACTCAAACCATGCAAACAAATGAGCCAGCTTATGTGCTCCATTGGAATCGTGACAATGTTATGTTTCACCAAGAGGCTCTCTTCCCCGCATTAATTAGAATCGATGCTGCAGCCATAGATAAAACAGAATTTTTACCACTATTGCCCAACCACTCTTGATCGCAAAACTGATGGTATTGGAAAATGAGAACATGCACCCAACGGATTATTTTATTCTCTAGTTTGAGTTCGATTGCCTTTCAGTAATCCGCCCGACTTGGCATAATCCGCCCCTCTTAAATTTCACCCATAGACCTCTCCCCGCAGAGGTCTATTTATTCCAGTAACTCGTAAACCAACCTATGCTCCCATCCATCGAACAACGCCTTGCCGCCGAGATCGCGGCCAAACCTGCTCAAATCGCTGCTGCCATTGCCCTGCTGGACGAGGGGGCGACGGTGCCGTTTATCTCGCGCTATCGCAAAGAGGCGACGGGCGGTCTGGACGATACCCAGCTGCGCCTGCTGGAAGAGCGGCTGCGTTATCTGCGCGAGCTGGAAGAACGGCGTGAGGCCATCATTGCCTCCATCACCGAGCAGGGCAAGATGACGCCGGTGCTGTTGATGGCGGTTTCGCTGGCCACCGACAAGACGCATCTGGAAGATTTGTATCTGCCGTATAAGCCGAAGCGCCGCACCAAGGCGCAGATCGCGCTGGAGGCGGGGCTGGAGCCGTTGGCAAATGATTTGCTGGCGAATCCGACGCTGAATCCGGAAGTGGAGGCGGCCAAGTATTTGCGTGATCCTTTCACCAGCGAGGCGGGCGATGCCAACCCCGGTGTGGCGGATGCCAAGGCGGCGCTGGATGGTGCGCGGCAGATTTTGATGGAGCGCTTTGCCGAGGATGCGGCGCTGCTGCAATCGCTGCGCGAATACGTGCAGGCGCACGGCGTGGTGCAATCCAAGGTGCTGGAAGGCAAGAACGACGCGGCGGAAAAGTATGCCGACTATTTCGATTATTCAGAGTCCATCAACACCATTCCTTCGCACCGCGCGCTGGCGGTATTCCGTGGCCGGCGCGAAGAGATGCTGGATGTGCAACTGCGCCTGGATAGCGAAGAAGAGAAGCCCACCTGGGCCTCGCCGCACAACCCGTGCGAGATGCGCATCGCCAGCCGCTTCAACATCAAGGACATGAACCGCCCGGCCGACCGCTGGCTGATGGATACCGCGCGCTGGACCTGGCGCGTGAAGAGCTTCATGCATCTGGAATCGGAGCTGATGGGCGCGCTGCGCGCCAAGGCGGAGACCGAGGCCATCAACGTGTTTGCACGCAACCTCAAAGCGCTGCTGCTGGCTGCTCCCGCCGGGCCGCGCGTGACCATGGGGCTGGACCCCGGCATCCGCACCGGCGTGAAAGTGGCGGTGGTGGACGAGACCGGCAAGGTGGTGGATACCGCCACCATCTATCCGCACCAGCCAAGGAATGATTGGGATGGGGCGTTGCATACGCTGGTGCAGTTGGCGAAGAAGCATAGGGTGACGTTGATTGCGATTGGGAATGGGACGGCTTCGCGGGAGACGGATAGGTTGGCGCAGGATTTGATTAAGTTGTGTGGGGGGGCGGCAACAGCAGAACCTAACCCCTCCCAACCTCCCCTTGTCAGGGGAGGAGCAGATTCGGCGCTCCCATTGAAGATGACCAGCATTGTGGTTTCCGAAGCGGGCGCGTCGGTGTACTCCGCATCCGAATTCGCCTCCAAGGAATTGCCTGAGTTGGATGTCAGCTTGCGCGGCGCGGTGTCCATTGCGCGCCGTCTGCAGGACCCGCTGGCCGAGCTGGTGAAGATTGATCCCAAGTCCATCGGCGTCGGCCAATACCAGCATGACGTGAGCCAGTTCCAGTTGGCGCGTTCGCTGGATGCGGTGGTGGAAGATTGCGTGAATGCGGTGGGCGTGGATGTGAACACGGCGTCGGCGCCTTTGCTGGCGCGCGTTTCCGGCCTCTCCAGCAGCGTGGCGCAGGCCATCGTGAACCAGCGCGACCTGAAGGGCCGATTCAGCAGCCGCGCCGAACTGCGCGAAGTTCCGCGCTTGGGCGACAAGACTTTTGAACAGGCGGCGGGCTTCTTGCGCATCATGGGCGGCAACGATCCGCTCGATGCTTCTGCGGTTCACCCCGAATCGTATCCGCTGGTGCAAAGCATCTTGGCCGACATCAAGCAGGACATCAAGGCCGTGATCGGCAACAGCGACCTGCTCAAGTCGCTCAATCCTTCAAAGTACGCAAACGAGAAGTTTGGCGTGCCCACCATCAGCGACATCCTCAAGGAACTGGAAAAACCCGGCCGCGACCCGCGCCCCGAGTTCACCACCGCGACCTTTAAGGAAGGCGTGGAAGAACTGAAAGACCTGGAGCCCGGCATGATCCTCGAAGGCGTGGTGACCAACGTCGCCGCGTTCGGCGCGTTCGTCGACATCGGCGTGCATCAGGATGGACTGGTACACATCTCCGCACTCGCCGACAAATTCGTCAAAGACCCGCACACCGTGGTGAAAGCGGGGCAGGTGGTGAAGGTGAAGGTGCTGGAAGTGGATGTGAAGCGCAAACGCATCGCGTTGACTATGCGCTTGACGGATGCGGCGACTCAGGCTGGAGGCAAGCCGGAAGTGAAGCATGAAGCGCGGGAGCAGCGGGGACATGCTGGAAAACCTGCGCCGAAACCTGCTAGCCGTGCGCCTGTTCAAGCACCGATGGGTGGGGCGATGGCGGCGGCGTTTGCGAAGTTGAAGGGTTGATAAGTAGCCGTTCGCCGTTAAGTAGTGACTTAGCACAGGGGTATCGTGCAATGTCCATAGTTTTGTAGGGTGGGCACGTATTTGGTGCCCACGCTGATACACTCTCGACCGCGTGGGCAGAGCGAACGGGTAACGGCGCTCCCATTGGTTTTGTAGGTGCGAATTCATTCGCACTTCAACTGCAATTCAAAAATAGCCGGAGCGATCCGGCTATTTTTATTCCTCTCCGCATCGTCAATTACCCTGCCGTGCAAGCGATCCTGAGGGGCGGAACGCTTCCTGTAACTCCAATGGGCATCAGTGTTTGTCCTATGCCGCTCGTTGAATATTCTCTGTAGACTCCAGCCCGATAAAAACAGTCGGGATGGTTGCGGCGCCTGCCCGGCAAAATTACATGGCCGCTATCAGCAGATGCAAGCAGGCATTGGCTGATACCAAGGGAGGAGTCGATACATCATGCAAGCAGGCTGTTCGCGTTTTCTGCATTTCCGTTTTGCGGGCGGAAGCTTCATCCGCGCCGTCACCCGGTTCAAGGAGTTCTGGCTGGATGTGTCCATCTTGCCGAAGGGGGGCGCATGACCGCAACCATCCTCATCATCGACGACAACGAAATAGACCGGCATCTCTATCAGCGTGCCTTCAGGGATTTTGCGACTTACTACAAACTGGTGATGGCACCGTCCGCGCAGGCGGGGCTGGATCTGCTGGCCGGGGCGAATCCCGACCTGATTCTGCTCGACTACTACCTGCCGGACGTGGACGGCCTCAGCCTGATGAAACGGCTTTTAGAGATTTCGGGCGGTTCCATCCCCGTCGTCGTGCTGATCGGGGCAAACAGCACGGCGGTGGCGGTCGAGGCGATGAAGCAGGGCGCAGACGATTATCTCGTCAAGGACACCCTTGGGCGCTACTTGATCATGTTGCCCGGGGTGGTCGGGCGCGTCATGACCACCCATACCAAGAGTGAGCAGGCCAAGCGGCTGCAGCAGCATACCGAGGCGCTGCTGCACCGCAACCTGGCGTTGATGAAAAGCTCCACGGACGGCATCCATATCATGGATGCGGAGGGCAACCTGCTCGAAGCTAACGATGCTTTCTACCGCATGCTGGGTTATGCCCAGGATGCGGCGCCCAGTCTGAACGTGGCGGACTGGAATACACAATGGAGCAGGGATGAGCTGCGCGAGATATTCAGGTCGAGAATTGGCAAGAGCGCCATGTTCGAGACCCGGCACCGCCGCCAGGACGGGACGGAGATCGATGTCGAGGTCAGCACTGCCGGCGTGGAGATCGCGGGGGAGAACCTGTTCTTTGCCGCCAGCCGCGACATCACCGCCCGCAAGCGGGCCGAAACGGTACTGCGGCAGCACAAGCTGGTGATCGAAACCTCGATAGACGGTTTCTGGTCCACCGATCTGAATGGCTATCTGCAGGAAGCCAATGCGGCATACGCGCAGATGTCCGGCTATACGGTGGACGAGCTGGTCAATATGCACATCAGCCAGTTGGAAGCGAATGAACAGCCGGCGGTTGTGCAGGCGCACATTGCCAGGGTAATTGCACAGGGATACGACCGCTTCGAAACCCGTCATCGCTGCAAGGACGGGCATGAAATCGATATTGAAATCTCCACTACCTGCATGGCGGAACCGCAGCGGCTGTTTGTATTCTGCCGCGACATCACCGAGCGCAAACGTGCGGAGGTCGAGATGCAGCACAACCAGAACCTGCTCAATGCGGCGCAGCGGTTGGCCAAGCTGGGCAGTTGGGAACTGGACCTGCCGAGCGGCAGGGTGCACTGGTCGGACGAGATGTTCCGGATTTTCGAGCTTGATCCCGCCCGGTTCACCCCTACCTATGAAAGCTTCCTCGACAGGGTGCATCCGCAAGACCGCGACCGGGTGAACCGGGCTTTTACCCTGTCGTTACAGGAAAAGCTGCCCTATGATGTGGAGCACCGCCTGCTGTTTTCCGACGGGCGCATCAAGTGGGTGCGCGAGCATTGTTCCACTACGTTTAGCGTCTCGGGCAAGCCCTTGCGTTCGAGCGGCATGTCGCAGGACATCACCGAGCACAAGCTGGCCGAGCAGAAACTGCTGCTGGAGAACGAAGCCGAACACAGGCGCGCGGAAATGCTGGCACGGCAGTTTGGCCAGTTGCTGCAAAACTCGTTCAACGAAATCTACCTGTTCGACGCCGCCACATTGCGTTTCTTGCAAGCGAGCGAGGGGGCGACGAAGAATCTGGGGTACTCCGTCGAGGAACTGGAACAGCTGACGCCGCAGGAACTGAACCCGTCGCACACACGGGAGCGGCTGGAGTCGCTGGTTGCGCCGCTGCGTAACGGGGAAAGGCAATCGCTGCTTTTCGAGACCGAGCTTCATCGCAAGGACGGCACGACTTATCCTATCGAAGTGCGCCTGCAGCTCATGCAGGCGGACTCCGCCGTATTTCTGGCGGTCGCGCAGGATATTACCGAGCGCAAGCAAGTGGAAACGCAGCGGCGCGAGCTGACGGCCTACCTGCAGGCCGTACGCGAAGAGGAGAAGGCCAGTTTCGCGCGGGAAATTCACGACGAACTGGGCAGCACGCTCACGGCGCTCAAACTGGATGCAAGCTGGCTCGCGCAGATGCTGCCGGCGGGTACGGAAATGCAGTCAGTGCGGGAATGCGCAAAGTCCATGATCAGCCTGCTCGACGGTGCGGTACTCGCCACGCGCCGCATCATCAGCAGCCTGCGTCCCGCCATACTCGACGATATCGGCTTGCTGGCGGCCATGAAATGGCAAGCCCGCCAGTTCCAGCAACGCACCGGCATCGAATGCAGGATCTTGTGCAATTGCAGCGAGGCGCGTGACTGTGAGGAGATTCTGGATAGTACGATATCGATCAATCTGTTCCGCATCTTCCAGGAATCACTTTCAAATGTTGCGCGGCATTCCGGTGCCACCCGGGTGGACATCGAATTCAGCTCCCACACCGGCGAAGTTGCGCTGTCGATCAAGGACAACGGCCGCGGCCTGCCGGAAGGGCATGTGCTTGCCCCGACTTCCTTTGGCTTGCGCGGCATGCGCGAACGCGTCACGCAATTGGGAGGCAAGATCAAATTCGAGTATTCACCCGGGTTCGGTGTGGTCGTGAAATTGCCGCTGCAGGCAGAGCGCAAAGAACGGACGCTTGCTTGAGGGGGGCGGGGAAGGAAATCTAATGTAGCCCGCGTGAAGCATCGCTAATGCGGGGAAGTTACCTGCCCGGGAAAATCAGCAGGCCGCGTCTCCGTACCGGAAACCGACTTTTTTGAAGGTGACCGTCGTGGGTGACGGATCGGTGCTGAAGTATTCGCCGCTCACGTCCTTTTCCGCGACGATGGCGTTTTCCTTGCTCCATTTTTTCCACGCGGCCTCGCCGAGGGGGCAGGTTTCCGGCGGACCGGCCAGGATGTAAGTCTTGCCGCTGCGCGTCCTGACGGTCATTGCGACCGGATCGAACGCCTGAATCGAGCTTGTCGAGATGCCTACCTTGTTGGTGGAATTCACTCCGCAAACGTGGCGGGAGCGGGTGTTTTCCGGCGACACAGCCTCCATCACGCGCCAGCGCTGTAATTGCTCTGAGGAATTGGGAGGAAGAGTATTTGACGACATTGCTAAGTCAATTGGTGCCGGATAAAAGCGGCTTGCAAGATACCGCCTTAGTTCTGCAGGGTCAATGCGATAGTGAAGTTTATGGACGAACGGGAACGACGACGTCTCGTCGGCATGGGTGCTTGAAACGGCCGACGGGACGTCGGCGCTCCCGAAAATCAATTCCCCATAGTGCCAAGGTTTTTGTAGGGATGTCGTCGCCCATCTTCCAGTCGAGTAATAGTCAATTCCGCGTCTGCATTTTGTCACCCGCCTGCTCTGCACCACTCAAATGCCCTCTGCGGTCAAGGATTTCGGCGACATTTACTGGCTGGCATGGTGATTGCTCATTAATACAGTCAAGTATTTGTGCCAAAATACATGCCGAGAACAGGCGGGGTACGGATGACAGGGCCGGCCCTGCGGGCAGGGCATAACAAAACAGGAAGATAACGATGACACAGATGCATGTTCTGGTTACCGGGGGAGCGGGTTTTATCGGCTCGCACAGTGTAGACGCGCTGCTGGCAGACGGGGCGCGGGTTCGCGTGCTGGATAATTACACTACCGGCAAGCCGACCAATCTGCCCAAGCATCCCATGCTGGAAGTGATCACCGGCGATATTCGCGATACCGAGGCGGTCAACCTCGCGATGGTCGGCATCACACATGTGCTGCATCTGGCGGCGCAGGTTTCGGTGCCGGCTTCCGTGGCCGATCCGCTCGGTTCCAGCCAGCACAATATCCAGGGATTCCTGAAGGTGCTGGATGGCGCGCGCCGCGCCGGGGTGAAGCGTTTCGTTTATGCATCAAGTGCCGCAGTGTACGGCGCGCCCGAGCTGTTGCCGCTGGACGAGAAATCGCCGGTGATGCCGATGTCGCCCTACGGTCTGGAGAAGTACATCAACGACCAGTATGCGGCGCTGTATAGCCAGCTCTACAAGGTTTCTTGCCTGGGTCAGCGGTATTTCAATGTCTACGGGCCGCGTCAGGACCCGGCTTCTCCTTATGCCGGCGTGATCAGCCGTTTTGCTTCCGCGATGACCAAGGGCGAAACCCTGCGCGTGTTCGGCGATGGCGGACAGACGCGCGATTTCATTTTCGTGAAGGATGTCGCCCTGCTGAATCTGCATGCGCTGAAGAGCGATGCCGGCGGCGTGTGCAACATCGCCACCGGGCATAGCGTGACCCTGCTGGAGTTGATCGACACCCTGGCTACCTGCGCGGGATGCAAGCCGAAAATTCGCCACGAGGCTCCGGCAATCGGGGATATTCGCCATTCCAGCGCCACACCGCTCAAGATGAACAAGCTGCTAGATCCGCCGGTCATGACGACGCTGGCCGACGGTTTGAAGCAATTGCTAGAAACGCCGGCGTGAGTACATTGGGTTCTATCTTCTCGCTGTTCCGATGGGGATTGTTCCATGTGCTGCTGCTTGTGCCGTCGCTGGCATTTGCAGCGCAGACCAGCATTGCCATGTTCTACGGGGCCAATCCGCCGTGGGATGAGTTGCGCGCCTTCGATGTGGTGGTGGTGGAGTCGCTGCATGTACCCGACCCCAAGCTGCATGCCAACAAACGCACGGCCCTGTTCGCCTACGTTGCGCTGGGCGAGGCATCCGTCGAGCGCGCTTATCTGAAAGACATTCCGTCCGCGTGGAAGCTGGGCGAGAACACCGACTGGGGCAGCACCGTGCTCGACCAATCGCGTCCGGAGTGGCCTGCGTTCTTTGTCGAGCGCGTGATCAAGCCCCTGTGGGACGCCGGTTATCGAGGCTTCTTCCTGGATACGCTAGATTCCTACCAACTGGTTGCCAAGACCGACGCGGCCCGCGCCGCGCAGGAAGCGGGCATGGCAGCCACAATACGCGCGCTCAAGAAACGCTACCCGCAGGCGCGGCTGATTTTCAATCGAGGCTTCGAGATATTGCCGCAGGTGCATGACGAAGTCTTTGCGGTTGCCGCCGAATCGCTGTTCCAGGGCTGGAATGCGTCGCAGCAGAAATACCGCCCCGTGCCCGCCGCCGACCGCGAGTGGCTGCTGGGCCAACTCAAGCGTGTGCAGCAGGAATACAAGTTGCCGGTGCTGGCCATCGACTACGTGGCGCCGGGCCAGCGCGATCTGGCGCGCGCCACAGCGGCAAAGATTCGCAATCTGGGATTCATCCCCTGGGTGACCAATCCGGAACTGAACCTGCTAGGCGTGGGCGAGGTAGAGGTCATGCCGCGCAAGGTGCTCATGCTGCACAACTCCGCCGACAACGAATACGACCTCGTGAACACCAGCGGTTTGACCTACGCCACCATGCCGCTGAACTACCTGGGCTATACGGTCGAATATCTGGATGTGCGCCGGCCCTTGCCGGCCGACCCGCTCGCGGGGCGATATGCCGGGGTCGTGATGTGGCTGGACAATGTTGCGGGCAAACAGGGCGGCGTTCTTGCCGCCTGGCTGAAGCGGCAGACCGACGCCGGCGTGCCGGTCGCCATTCTCGGTGAAGCGACATTCCTGTTCGAAGGCGGCGAGGCGAAGCAGTTCGGCTTGCAGTCTTCGGCGACAACCGATGCGCGCAGCCGCTTGCGCATCGCGCAGCGCGATCCCCTGATCGGATTCGAGACGCAGCCGGTGTTCGACCGTTCGGCATTTTTTCCGCTGCATGCGGCGGGCGGCAAACCGCTGCTCACGCTGGCAAACGATGCCGGCGAAAAGCAGGAGGCGGCCGCGCTGACCGCGTGGGGCGGCTATGTGCTTAACCCGCATGTGCTGGTCGAATTGCCAAGCATCGCGGTCGACGGCCGGCCGAAAGATTTGGGCAGCAACCAGCGCTGGGTGATCAACCCCGTTGAATTCCTGCGCCGCGCGCTCAGGCTGCCGGATATGCCCGTGCCGGACGTGACCACCGAAAGCGGCAGGCGCATGTTGATGGTGCACATGGACGGCGACGGTTTCGTGAGCCGCGCCGAGATGCCGGGCTCGCTCTATGCGGGCGAAGTGTTGCTCAACCAGATATTGAAAAAATATCCTTTGCCCTCGACCATCTCGGTCATACAAGGCGAAATCGCCGCCAACGGTTTGTATCCGGAACAGTCGGCCGCACTCGAAAAGATCGCGCGCGATATTTTTGCGTTGCCGCAGGTGGAGATCGCCAGCCATTCGCTTTCACATCCCTTCTATTGGCGCAAGGCGGTGAGCAATCCGGACGAAGAGGGCTACCACCTCGCCTTGCCGAATTACACCTTCGATCTTGAAAGGGAGATTTCCGGTTCGATCTCCTATATCGAATCCAGACTGGCGCCGCCCGGCAAAAAGGTGAAGGTCTTTTTGTGGACCGGCGACTGCAATGTCGGCGCCGATGCGCTGGCACTGACGAAGCGCAGCGGCGTGATGAGCATGAACGGCGGCGAGACCACGATCACGCGCAGCTTTCCCACGCTGACACTGGTGGCGCCGCTGGGCGTGCCCAAGGGTGATTATTTTCAGGTGTATGCGCCCAACCAGAACGAGAACGTCTATACCAACAACTGGCTGGGGCCGTTCTACGGTTACGAGCGCGTCATCGAAACGTTCGAGATGACCGAAGCGCCCCTGCGCCTGAAGCCGATAGACATTTATTACCACAGCTATTCCGCGAGCAAGCCCGCATCGTTGCGCGCGCTGGACAAGGTTTACAAGTGGGCGCTGGCGCAGGAAACCACGCCCGTATTCGCTTCCGACTATGTGCGCAAAGTGCTGGATTTCAACAGCGTGGTGGTGGCGCGCACGCGCGATGGTTGGCTGGTGCGCGGCACTGAAAATCTGCACCAGTTGCGTGCGCCGCTGGCGCTGGGGCAACCGGTCGTCGAGGCGGGTGGGGCGCTGGCCGGCTTCAACCGGCGTGGTGACAGCCAGTACCTGCATGTCGCCGACGGCGAGGCGCGCATCAATTTCCGCAAGTCAGTCGCCGCGCCGCCTTATCTGGTTTCCGCCAATGCGCGCGTCGCGCGCCTGGAATCTGCCGCCGCGGCGGACGGCAAAAACATGACCCTGGCGCTGAGCGGGCAGGTTCCGCTGAAGTTCGCGCTGGCGCTTGGCGCGCGCTGCAGCGTGCGTGCCGACGGACAGGCGCTCAGGGCGGATTCGACAACCAAGGGCGTCAGCCATTTTTCCGCACGCAAGCATGCAATCGACGAGCTACGAATTCACTGCCCGCGCTAAGCAGGGGCCGGAGCGTCCGCGCCTGATGTCCGCCTGGACGCTGGCCGGGTTCGCCGTGGTCGTGCTGATTCCGCTGGTGATGGTTTTTCCGAAACAGGAATTGCTGCGCCAGGCATCGCAACAGCGGCTGGGTGATGTGCTTACGGTCAATTACCTGTCCAATCTGCTCAAGGCCGACCCGTCCAATCTGGAACTGCGCATCCTGCTTGCCGAGCACCGGATATTCCTGGACGAGACCGGGGGAATCATCGAACTCATTGAGCCTGCAATCTTCAGCAACAACCCGGAGTGGCAGGCCAAGGGCTTGCTGATGGAGTACAAATTTCTGACCCGCCGCTTTCAGCTCAGCGCACCGCACTCCCCGCGGCATGAGGAATTGCGCGAGTGGCGCGCTGCCGCGTTCATGAAGTTGCAGGGGCGGAAATGGCCGCTGCCGACGCTGGTCTATCTTGCCGGACAGGCGGACGAACTGCATGAGCACGGCGTTTCCGCGCTGCTGCACCGCACCATCACCGAATCGGCAGCGATGATGCCCTCGGGCTGGTTTGTGGAAACGGCCCGACGCACGCTGGCCGAGGGTAATCACGAACTTGCCGCGCGCCTGTATTTCATCGCCCGCCACAAGGAGCACACGCTGGCCAAGCAGCGCGAATATCTGCTGGCGGGCGTGCATGCGCTTATGGATGGCGGATTGTTTGCCGAGGCGATGCGGGCGGTCGACCAGCATGTGGACAATCTCGAAGACGACACCGATACGCTGTATGCGCTGGTTCAGGCTGCGCGTGCGGCCAACGACCAGCCGCGCGCGGTGCGTTATGCGAAACGCCTGTTGCACCTGTCCTGGGTGGGACAAATCGTGGCCTGGTTGCAGCGGCTGGATCTGGGCTTGATCGGCATCTCGAATGCGGATGCGGCTTCCGAAATGCCGCAAGCCGCAGCGGACAACATACGGGCATACGACAAGAAGAACTATGAACTGGGATACCAGGTCTTCATCGAGAACAACAACCTGAACGAAGCGTTCCGCGTGGCCGAAGCCGCCGTGCGCCAATCTCCTTCCGAGACAATATGGCATCAGCGTCTGGCGCAAATCGCGGAATGGCTCGGCAAGCCGGAGGTGGCATTGCGCGAATGGCGCTGGCTGCTGCGCCATCGCGACACGCAGGAAGCCTTGCTGGCCGTGCTCAGGCTTGCGCCCGTGATGAACGATTCCGACGCGCTGCTGGATGCCTGGAAGCGCGTGGCCGCCAAACAGAAACTGGACGAGGCGCAATGGAAAAATCTGGCCGACCTGTTCGAGCAGACCGGGCGCCAGCGCGAAGGGATCAAGTTCTTCGAAGCGCGCTATGCCGCAGAGCGTCAGGCGTTCCAACTGGAAACTGCGGCGCGCCTGGCGGAGCGCAGCGGTGACGATGAGCGCGCGGCCGTTTTGTATGGCCGATTGTTCGAGCGCCACGGCGCCCGGACGGATTGGCTGATGAAGATCGCCAACCTGCATTTGCGCAAGGGCGAATACCGCAAGGCCTACGACCTGCTGCAATCGAACCGAGCCAAGGTGGGCGAGGACGATATCGCCTACTGGAAATTGCTGGCCGATCTGGCCTGGCAACTGCAACTGGACAAGGATGCGAAGAAAAACTACCGGCGCATGGCCGAGGCCGGCAAGCTGGCGCGCGAAGACTTCAGCCGCCTGATTTACCTGCTGGGCGATGCACGCCGCGACGAAAAAGCGGCGCTGGCGGAACTGGGCTACCGCCGCTTCGGCGACCGCGACATGCTGCTGCTGGCGCTGGAAATACATGCGGCCAACGGCGACCGGCAGGCGCAAAAGCGTTTGTTCGAAAGCGCGGCGGCGGATCGCAAACTGGACTTGTCCGACAGCTCGCGCTTCTACCTGTTGCGCGCGCAATACCTGCAGGCAAACGGCGACTTTCGCGCGGCGCGCGCGGATTCCCGGCATGCGGCCGGCATCGCGCCGGATAGCGTGAGCAGCGGCAATGCCATGCTGTGGTTTCTGATCGACGCGCACGATCTGCCTGCGCTGCGCGAAATGATCGCGCGGCTGGTCGCGCGCGGGGACCACGAGAATCCGGATTACTGGGGGGCGTTGGCCGCCGCTTATCAGGTGCTGGATCAGCCGGCGCGCGCCGCAGCCTACTATGCGCGGCAACTCAAACACAGCGGGCAGGATTTCCTGTGGCTGGTGAATTATGCCGATGCGCTGGAGCAGGCGCGGCAGGCCGGCATGGCCGCGCGCGTGCGGCGCCACGCTTGGCTGAAGTTGCGCCGCAATCTGTCGGGCAAGCCTGTTGCGTTGTCGTATGCGCCCGACATGCTGGCGGCAGCGCGCCTCTCGATGCTGAATGCCCCCGGCGATCCCGCCTCGGCGCTGGTGCGCTCGGTGTTGCGCCAGGACCGGTTGCTCAAGCACGAGGACGTTGCGGAACGCACCGGACTGGCGTGGGCGGTCTCGCTCAAAGAGCGTGATGCCGATGCGGAGCGCATGACCAGCGACCTGGTGCTGGGATGGGCGGTGTCGACGGAACAATCGGCCAACGCCAAAGCCTGGCTGTGGCAACGCTACGGCCGCATGCTGGGCAGTCCGTTGTGGGCCGCAACCTCGGTTGCCGTCGCGGAAAACGATACGGAGCAACTCGGGCATTTGCTGGACGGTCAGGCCGACGGCATGTCCATGCTGGTGCGTCACGATGCGGCCAATGCGACGGAACAGGAGCGTTACGCGCAATCCATTGTTTTCGACGGGCTCACGGACGATCCCGAAAACAATGAGGCTCACCAGCGCCTGAGCGAGGATATGCTGGCCGCCGCCGGCGAGGTCGGTTTCGAATTGCGCAGCGAACAACTCGGCACGCTGCATAACACGGTGCAAAGCGTGCACATAGAGACTGCGCTCAATCGCCATTTGCGCGTTGCTGCCGAATTCCGCAAAACGCGCCAGTCCGACGACACCGCGTCGACCTTCGGAGCGCTGCCGCCGACGGAAAGAATCGCGGGCCTCGCGCTGAAAAACCATAGCGGGTTCGGGGCTACCGAAATCGCGTTGCGGCGCCGCAACGAATTTGCGCGCACGACCGAAATGCAGGTGAGCCATGCCATGGACATAGTGTCGCGCGTCAATCTGCGATTCGGGTTGGAGCTCAACGCGGCGGCCACCGAGTCAAATGAATTGCGCGTGTTCGGCATGCGCGACCAGGTCAGCACCGGTCTGCTGTATCGCTTCGGCAAGCGCGAGTCTGTGCATGTGCAGCCGGCATGGGCGCGCTATTACACGCAGGGCGGCGAGTATCTGGGCAGCGGCAGACAGTTGGCGTGGGAGCTCGGACACCAGTTGCGCATCGACGCGCCGGATTTGAAAGTGCGCCTGACGGGCATCCACACCGATTACAACAATGCCGATGCGGCGTCTTTGCCCTTGCCCGAAAAGGTGAATATCTACGGGCTGTGTTTCGGCTACGGCGAGGCCTACCGCAACGGCTACACGCGGGCCTGGCAACCCTCGGCGGATTATTGCGCCACGCATAATGATTCGAGCGGGCGCGGCTATAATGCGTCGCTAGGCCTGAACGGCCCGCTGGCTGGTCATGATCAGCTTGCACTGGGCTGGAGACAGGAGAGCGGGGGCGCGAATGTACTCAACGGTCTGAGCCGCGAACTCACGCTGAACTACCGGTATTTTTACTGATGAATATTTTGACTGGCAACTCACACTGGGGTAACGACATGAAGACGATCAAACTTGGCATCCTGTTTCTGGTAGCGGCACTGAGTTCCTGTGCGGTACTGGATCAGCAATCCGACTCGAAGCCGCTGGACCGCAATGCGAAATGGGCATTGCTGCCCATCGTCAACCACACCGACGTGCCGCAGGCCGGGTTGCGCGCGGAGGCGATCACCGAAGTGCTGCTGCGTACACGCGGCATCGTCAACCTGCGCCGCTATCCGGCCGCGATCAACCAGGACAGCCTGTTCGAACCGGCCGAGCGCAAGGCGGTGGCCGATGCGCTGAATTGGGCGCGCGAGCAGGGCGTGCGTTATGCGGTGACCGGCGCGGTGGACGAGTGGCACTACAAGGTCGGCATCGACGGCGAGCCGGCGGTGGGCATGACGCTGCAGATTGTCGACCTCAAGGACGGCGACCGCGTGGCGTGGAGTGCGGCCGGCAGCAAGAGCGGTTGGAGCCGCGATGCGCTGAGCGCGGTGGCGCAGAAGCTGATCAAGAACATGTTGTCCGACGCCTCCATCCAGTGATTTTCCAGTGAGTTTAAGAAGTCTTTATCAGGACCTGTTTGCGCGCCTGCATGCCGCACTGGCGCCGGTGCGCTACAACCGGCTGATGTGGCTGGAAGTGGTGGTGATCACGCTGGTCGCCATCGCTTTCGGCATCGTTTTCCAGCACAACAACCCGTTTCAGATCGGCGGCGAATTTCCGTGGATATGGCTTGCGCCCGTGCTGGTTGCCCTGCGCTACGGCGTGGCGCCGGGTTCCGTTTCCTCGCTGATCCTGATCGCGGCCTGGAAACTGATGGACCATCTGTCCGAGACTCACGAGAGTTTCCCCGAACAGTATTTTCTGGGTGGCCTGATCCTGGCCATGCTGTGCGGCGAATTCAGTGCGGCCTGGGGCGGGCGTCTGCGTCGCGCGGAAGAAACCAACCACTATCTGGACGAGCGCCTGAGCCGCATCACGCTGCGCCATCTGCTGCTGCGCCTGTCGCACGACCGCATGGAGCAGGAAATCCTGACCAAGCCGGTCACGCTGCGCGACGCGCTGGGCGGGCTGCGCCAGTTGACCGCTGCCCAGGGTGATACGCACATGCCCGCGTCGCTGCCTTTGCTGCAGTTGCTCACGCAGTATTGCCAACTGGAGTCTTCCGCGATCTTCGTCGCTTCGGAGCAGGGCGCTTATGTGCGCAGCAGCGCCATCGGTGCGCCGCCCAATTTGCGCGCCGACGATCCGCTGCTGGCCTACGCGCTGGAACACCGTTCCCTGTCGCACCTGCTGATCGAGGGCTTGGCCGATGTGGAGCTGCCTTCGCCATTCCTGGTGATCGCGCCTATCCTGACCAGCGACAAGAAACTGCTGGGTGTGCTGGCGATCGACCGCATGCCTTTCCTCGCGCTCAACGAGGAAAACCTGCAAATGCTTTCCGTGATGCTGGGCTATTACGCGGACTGCGTGAACGAGGCTGAGGGTTCGCGCCGCTTCCTCGAACTCTTCCCCGAAGCGCCCGCCGATTTCGCCGCCGAGTTTTCGCGGCTGCTGCAGTTGCAGCGCAATTACGGCATCAACAGCCATGTGATCGTGCTCGCGTTCGAGAACGACGAAAGCGGGCGGCAGGCCATCGCCGAGATCATGCGCATTCGGCGCGGCCTGGATATTCCGTGGCAGATCAAGTCGGGGAATCGTCTGTTGCTGGCAAACCTGATGCCGCTGGCCAAGCAGGCGGCTGTGGATGGATACCTGCTGCGCATCGAGGCCATCCTGAAAGAACACATGGGGCTCGGTTACGACGAATGGCGCTTGACCTCGTTCACAATTGACCTGGAGGAAAGCGATCCGACCGCATCCCTGCAGCGCCTGATCGAGGTACGGCATGACTAAGTTTGTGTTCGTCCTGCTGGCACTGCTGTTGGAGGCATCCTCCCTGTTCATGATCGCGATGAACGGCAGCGGCGACGGGATATTGTTGTGGTACCTGCTGCTGCATGCCGCAGCCAGTTTTCTGCTTGCGGTGGCCGGATGGTATTTCCTGGCCGGGAAATACCGCCAACCGCGCTGGCTGCTCACGCTGCTGATGTTCAATTTTGCATTCTTTATTCCGGTGCTGGGCTTGCCCGGCGTGTTCGTGGCGGTGCTGATCTCCGGCTATCGTCGCCGCACCGTGACGCTGCAACCTTTCGCCAGCCTCGTGATGCCGGAATTCGTGTTGTCGTTGCGCGAACCGGAAATCAAGTTCAGCCAGGGCGGCATCAAGTCGCGTCTGGTGCATTCGGCCATGCCGACGCCGCAACGCCTGCAGTCGCTGCTGGCGCTGCAGGGCATACCGGCGCGGGTTTCCAGTCCCTTGCTGCAGAACATGCTGGGCGATGCCTCGGACGATATCCGGCTGGTCGCCTACGGTCTGCTCGACGGACGCGAAAAGAAGATCACGGCACAGATACACCGCGAGTTGGTCAATCTGCGTACGGCGGAAAGCAAGGAATTGCAATTGGTCGGGCTCCGGCATCTGGCGGAGCTGTACTGGGAAATGATCTACGCGGGACTGGCGCAGGGCGACCTGCGCATGCATGCGCTGAACCAGGCGCTGTTTTACGCGGATTCTGCATTGAAGCTTGCGAGCCGCGATACGGGCCTGCTGTTTCTCAAGGGCCGTATCCTGCTCGAATTGAAACGCTACGAAGAGTCCAGGATGATACTGGAGCAGGCGATAACGCACGGCCTGCCCGAATCGCGCGCCTTGCCATATATCGTGGAGATCGCGTTCAACCGGCGCGACTATGCGACGGTGCAGGTTTTGCTTGAACGACTCTCGGTGTATCAACTGACGCCCATCATGAAGAACGCGATCCAGTTCTGGGTGAAGCGCCCCGAGTATCAGGCCGGTTTGTTGGCGAAAGAGAATCACGTATGAATTTTCCGCGCGCCGAACGTGCCGACATCGGGCTGTTACTGGAGGGTACTTTTCCCTATGTTTCGGGAGGGGTCTCCAGTTGGGTCAACCAGATCATCCGCGGCTTTCCCCAATACACTTTCGCCTTGGTATTCATCGGCAGCCGTGCCGAGGACTACGGCGATGCCAAATATGCGCTGCCGGACAATGTCGTTCATCTGGAAACGCATTATCTGCATAACCAGCACGCCGTGCCGCAAGTGCGCGCCATACACGGCGACGCCAAGGTCTTCGGCAACGTGCGTCATCTGCACGAGTGTTTCCGTTTCCCGGGTGAACATGAAAACGGACTCGATACTTTTCGCAAGCTCATCCCCGAGATGTCGGCGGGCGGCGGCGCGGATCTGGATACCTTTTTGTACAGCCAGGAATCCTGGGCGTTCGTGAAAGAGAAGTACCAGAAATACTGCTCCGACCCTTCGTTCGTGGATTATTTCTGGACCGTGCGCTCCATGCATGCGCCGGTGTGGATGCTGGCCGAAATCGCCGAGAATTTCATTCCGGTGCGCGCCTACCATACGGTCTCCACCGGCTACGCGGGATTGCTGGGCGCCTTGCTCAAGGAAAAGAACGGCCGCCCGCTGATACTTTCCGAACACGGCATCTACACCAAGGAACGCAAGATCGATCTATTCCAGGCGCAGTGGGTGAAGGACAACCGCAACGTGTTCCAGCGCGACCCGACCGAGATCAGTTATTTCCGCCAGTTGTGGATACGCTTTTTCCAGGCGCTCGGAACGCGCTGCTACGACAGCTCGGATCATATCGTGGCCCTGTTTGAAGCGAACCGCCTGCGCCAGGTCGAGGACGGCGCGCCGGCGCAGCGCACCTGCAACATTCCCAACGGTGTCAACGTGCCGCGTTTCGCGCCGCTGCGCACGCAACGCGCGGCGACACCGCCACCCATTTTGTGTCTGATCGGGCGGGTAGTGCCAATCAAGGATATCAAGACCTACATCCGCGCCATGCGCACCGTGGTCAACCGCATGCCCGAAGCCGAGGGCTGGATCGCGGGCCCGGAAGACGAAGACCCGGATTACGTGGACGAATGCCGCGACCTGGTGGACGGCCTGGGCCTGGGCGGCAATATCAAGTTCCTCGGCTTCCAGCAGATGACTGAGCTGCTGCCGAAGATCGGCCTGGTCGTGCTGAGTTCAATCAGCGAGGGCTTGCCGCTGGTGCTGCTCGAAGGCTTTGCGGCCGGCGTGCCCGCAGTGAGCACGGATGTGGGTTCCTGCCGGCAATTGATCTACGGGCTGGACGCGGAGGATCAGGCCTTCGGCGCGGCCGGACGCATCGTGGGCATTGCCGATCCGCAGGCGCTGGCGGAGGCTGCGCTGGAATTGCTGACCGACGTTGAAGTGTGGAATGCGGCGAGCGTGGCGGGCATCAAGCGCGTCGAGGCCAATTACACGCAGGAAAAGATGTTCGCCAGTTATCAGGCTATCTACGAAAAGGCGACGTCATGGCAGGCATAGGCTTCGAGCTGCGCAAGCTGCTGGAAAAGGACAGCTACTTCGGCCTGTTCCAGGCCTACGCCTATGCGGGCATCATCAGTTCCGGTCCGTGGGTGCTGTCCATCATCGGCATACTCTTCGTCGGCTTCCTGAGCCTGGGCGTGGTGTATCCGCATGCCGCCATCGTGCAATTCCAGGTGTCCGTCACTTATCTCATCATGAGTTCGCTGATCGTGACGGGTTTCATCCAGCTCGGCTTCACGCGTTTTATCGCCGACAGCCTGTTCAAGAAACAGGACAAGCAGGTACTGCCGAATTTCAGCGGCATGCTGCTGATCGTGACCAGCGTCGGCGGCGTGTTCGGAATGCTGGCGTTGTTCCTGTTCTTCTCCGGCATGAGCGTGTCGTACCGCATGCTCATGCTTTCGGGTTTCGTCATCCTGTGCGCGATCTGGGTGTCCACGATATTCCTGTCCGGCATGAAGCAGTACAAGGCTATCGTGGTGCTGTTTGCCATAGGCTATACCGTCACCGTGCTGGGCGCGCTGCTGCTGCGCCCGTTCGGTATGGAGGGCTTGCTGCTGGGTTTTGTGATCGGCCATTTCGTGCTGCTGATCGGCATGGTGACGCTGACGCTGCGCACCTTCCCGCTGCACGAGTCGGCTATCTCGTTCGACTTCATGCGTCCGGGCGCGATGTACACCAGCCTGGTGTGGGCGGGATTTTTGTACAACCTCGCGGTGTGGGCGGACAAGCTGATCTTCTGGTTTTATCCCGATACCAGCCAGCACATCATCGGACCGCTGCGCGCGTCGCTGATCTACGATTTGCCCATTTTCCTGGCCTATCTCGCGATCATTCCCGGCATGGCGGTATTTCTGGTGCGCATCGAAACCGACTTCGTGGAGTATTACGAAAAATTCTACGACGCGGTGCGCGAAGGCGGTTCGCTCGATCATATCGAAACCATGCGCGACAACATGCTGTTCACGGTGCGGCAGGGCTTGTTCGAGATCGTCAAGATACAGGCCATCACCGTGCTGCTGGTGTTCGTGCTCGGCGAAAAGCTGCTCGACTGGCTGGGCATTTCGACCCTGTATTTGCCCTTGTTGTATGTGGACGTGGTGGCGGCCGGTTTGCAGGTGGTGCTGCTCGGCGTGCTGAACGTGTTTTTCTACCTCGACAAGCGCCACATCGTGGTGCTGCTGTGCGTGCTGTTCCTGGTTTCCAACGTCGCGCTGACCTCGCTGAGTCTGTATCTGGGCGCGAGCTTCTACGGATACGGCTTTGCCCTGTCGCTGTTGATCACCGTGCTGGTCGGGATGCAGATGCTCTCGCGCAAACTGGATTTGCTGGAGTACGAGACGTTCATGCTGCAGTGAAGCTATTGGGAGCGCCGACGTCCTGCCGGCGCTCCCGCAGGATAATCAGGATTTGTCGAAAGGCGTGCTCCACAGCATCTTGGTCGCTTTCGCGAGTTCGGCGGATGCCTGCTTGGCGGTGTCCTTCAGGCGCAGGTTCTCGTTGCGCATGTAATCCATGACGAACTTGATCTTGAGATGGGTTTTGACGCGGGCATGCACGATGGGCGCGTTGATGGGCTTGTGTATGAAATCGGAAGCGCCGACCGAGAATCCCATTTCTTCGTATTCGTCTTCGTTTTTCGAAGTCAGGAAGATCACCGGTATGTCCCTGAGTTTGGGATTGGCCTTGAGCCGGCGGCAGGTTTCGAAGCCGTCGATACCGGGCATCATGACATCGAGCATGATCAGGTCGGGAGGGTTGGCAAATGCGTAGTCGAGCGCATCCTGCGCCCGGCTGTACAATTTCAGCGAATACTCGCGCGCCAGAATTGATTCCATGATCATGAGGATATCTTCCGCATCGTCCACAATCATGACGGTAGGCCGCACCAGCACGGTAGGGTGCAATTTTGTGTCTTCCATATTGTCCATTTGATTCTCCTTGATTATGGGCTATGATCAAACCGGTCATGCCGGACAACATTGCATGACCATGACTTCAAACCGTTGTTGCCAATACCCGTACATATTGTGGCGTTATCGGGAAGCTCGCTGCGCCAGTCTATCGAAATGCCCGTTTGAATGCTACGTCTGCGGCGTTCAAACCTGAATTGAATGATGAGTGTCTTTTTCGATATCAAGACGGAGCTTATGCATAAAACAATTCCGCTTGCCGTGTTTCTGTTTGCTGCCTGCAATTTTGCGGCGCAGGCGGGCACGTTAAATGATTCCGATGCCGGTGCAGAGAAGCCCGTGAACAACCACGCTTCCGCGCCTGCCGCTTTGACAGAACAGCCCATGTTCAGATTCGGCGGCTTCGGTTCGCTGGGTGCTTCCCGTTCCAATCAGGACCAGGGGGATTACGTGCTGTACGAGTCCCTGCCCAAAGGGGCGGGACGCAGCGGCAACTGGACGGCTGGCAACAACACACGCGTCGCGGCGCATGTTTCAGCCAATTTTACGCCCGCAGTCTCGGCCATATTGCAGGTCGATTCGGAATACCATTCAGATGACTCCTACAGCCCCAGGGTAGAACTGGTGAACGTGAAGTACGCTTTCGATCCGGATTTTTACATGCGGGTCGGGCGCCTTGCCTTGCCGACGTTTCTGGATTCTGAAAATCACGATGTGGGCTACAGCTATGCATGGGTCAACCCGCCGGTCGATCTTTACCAGTTGTCCATACACAGCACCGACGGCGTGGATGCGACCTACCGTTCAGAAATCGGGGAGGCCGTGAATTCGATCAAGGCCATGTACGGCAGCAGGTCGAACGCGAAAGAAATGTGGGGATTTTTCGACAAGCTCGAATACGGACAGGCAACTTTCCAAATCGGCTACCAGGAGCGCCAGTCCCTCACCCTGAATCAATTGAGCGGCGTTAGCGAGGCGTGGATACGCAACAGCGATTTGTCCGTCGGGGCCAGTTACGACAGGGGAAACTGGTTCGCCATGTACGAGTGGTTGCAGCGCCGTTCGATTTTCAAAATCAATGCGATGTATGTCAGCGGCGGTTACCGTATCAATGAATTCACCCCGTATGTGACTTACAGCAGAATTGCGCCGGGTACATTCTTGCCGGGCTATTCCGCGCCGACGGCGGCCGCCGTGCAATTGGCCAATCGCTCCCAGCGCACGACCAGCCTGGGAGTGCGCTGGGACTTCATGCGCAATACCGATTTCAAGATCCAGTATGACCGGGTGCGGCTCGGCGACAATTCGAACGGCTATCTCGTCAACGTGCCGCCGGATGTGTCACTGCACGGGAGCAGCTTTCATGTGATTACTGCAGTTGTCGATTTCGTGTTTTAGTTGCGCAGAACGATGTGAGACCGCAAACCATGTTTCGCAAATGCCTGATGTTGTCGCTGCTGCTTGCAGCGACCATGCTTGCCGCGAGTGCCCGTGCCGAGGTGGTTGTCGTCGTTTCTTCCAAGAGCAACATCACCCGCCTGACGGCTGAACAGACCACAAAGATATTCCTCGGCAAAGTCGTGACCTTCCCGAACGGTGTCACTGCCTTTCCCCTCGACCAGCCGGAAGGCAGCGCCGTCCGGGACGAGTTTTATTCCAAGGTGGCACGCAAGAATGCCTCGCAACTCACCGCCTACTGGGCAAAAATAATTTTCACAGGCGACGGGCGCCCGCCGAAAACGCTGACAGACAATTTGTCCGTCAGAAAAGCCGTTGCCGCCAGTCCGAACGCCATCGGGTACATCGACAAGAGCGTCGTGAACCGCAGCGTCAGAGTCGTGCTGGAACCCTAAGGCGTGAACGTAACCATGTACAAATTCCGCAACTATCCCCTGAAGCTGAAATTGCTGCTGGTACCCGCAGTCGCCACGCTGAGTTTCGCCGCCTACCTCATTTATTCGTCGCTGGTGTTGTCCGGCGGCAATGCCCTTCTCAAGGAGATTCGCGATACCCAGTTCCCAATACTGTATGCGGCCGGCGAAAACCTGAAGAGTTTCGAGGGCGTCGTGGAATCGCTGAATACGGCGGCGGCAACCGGAGAGGTGGAATTCCTGGATGCCGCACAGTCCAAGGCCGCCGAAATCCGCAGCCGTTACGCCACCTTGTCCATGATTGCCACCACGCACAGGGACAAGATCAAGAAGCTGGAAGCCGGGTTCAACGAGTACTATGCCCTGGCATACGACGTGGCGCAGGGCATGTCAGGAAGGACCGACATGCCCGATCTCGAGCAGATCATGAAACTGCGGGATTTGCGGGACTCTTATTCTGCGGATGCAGTGGCTTACCGCGATCTCGCCAACGCGGAATTTCAGGAGACGATCAGGAAGACGATAGGCAGATCGGCGCGTGCGCAGGGGTCGGGCGCGATCATCGGTTCGATCATGCTGCTGGTGATCGCGGCGCTGACGCTGCTGGTCAACCGCGGTATCGTGGTGCTGGAAGAGGAAGTGGAAAACCGGAACAGGATGCTGTTATCGGCCAACCGCGAACTGGAACGGGACATCCAGAAGCTGCAGGAAGCCGAGGATGCGCGCAGCCATGCCGAAGCGGCCAGCCAGATCAAGGATGCCTTTCTCGCCAACATGAGCCACGAGTTGCGCACCCCGATGAACGCCGTGATCGGCCTGAGCCATCTGTGCCTGCAGACGGATTTGTCCGTCAAGCAGCAGGACTACCTGCACAAAATCCACGGCTCGGCAAAATCGCTGCTGGGAATACTCAACGACATCCTGGATGTGTCCAAGATCGAAGCGGGGAAAATGGAGATGGACATGACGCCCTTCAGTCTTGAAGAAGTCATGGGCAATCTGGCCACCATCGTTGGCATCAAGTCCCAGGAGAAGAATCTGGTGTTCCTGCTGGAGACTGCGCCTGACGTTCCCACCCATCTGATCGGCGATCCCTTGCGGCTGGGGCAGGTGCTGATCAATCTGGCCGGCAATGCGGTCAAGTTCACCGAGAAGGGCAAGGTGATCATCCGTGCCGGGCTTGAAAGCGAGCAGGGCGACCAGGTCACGTTGCGCTTTACTGTGGAGGACACCGGTATCGGCATGTCGCAGAAGCAGATCGACAGCCTGTTCCGGCCGTTTACGCAGGCCGATTCCAGCATTACCCGCAAGTTTGGCGGAACGGGCCTGGGCCTGAGTATCAGCAAGCGCCTGATTGAAATGATGGACGGGACAATCCGCGTGGAAAGCGAACCCGGTGCAGGCTCGAAGTTTGTTTTCACCGCCAACTTTTTCAAGGCGGATCAGCAAACGGGCCGCAACCGGCCCGAGCCGGGATTGCTCAGGGGGCTGCGCGTGCTGGCAGTCGATGACAATGAAATCATCCTGCTATATATAAAGAATTACCTCGAGACTTTCGCCGTCGAAGTGAGCATTGCAGACAACGCTGCGGATGCGCTGGACGCGGTGCGCAGGGCAAACGCAGCGGGCAGACCGTTCGAGCTGCTGATCCTCGACTGGAAGATGCCGCTAATGAACGGCATTGCGCTGGCCGGCAAGCTCAGGGAAATGGACGACTTGAGCGTGCGGCCGAAAGTCCTGCTGATCACCGGCTACGGTCAGAATGAAATACCGGTGCAGGAAGCCGCCCGTGTGGTCGACGGGATTCTGGAAAAACCGTTCCAGCAGAGCAAATTGTTCGAGGCGGTTGCGAATGTTCTGGGCCTGGATAATCCGGAGAACGGGGAATTCTGCATATTGGGGGCGGCGTTCAATCCGGCACTCGACATCCAGCTGCGCGGAGCGCGCTTGCTGCTGGTCGAAGATGACGAAATCAACCAGCAAGTCGCGCGCGAGATGCTCGAAGGCTACGGAATCAACGTGACCATTGCCGAGAACGGCGAAGAAGCGCTGAACGAGTTGCAGCAGGGACAATTCGATGGCGTTCTCATGGACATGCAGATGCCGGTGATGGACGGGTTCAGCACCACGCGCGCGATTCGGAATTTTCCGCAATATGCCGGCCTGCCCATTATTGCGTTGACGGCCAATGTGATGGTCAGCGAACAGAACGCCATTCTGGCGGCGGGGATGAACGACCACATCGGCAAGCCCATTGATCCGGACCGTCTGGCGACGGTGCTTGCAAAGTGGATACATCCGGTTCGAACAACGGAGACGGTTGCGCCTTCCGAAGCGGCTCCGGCAAGCGTTCCGCCTGCGGCGGCAGAAACGCTGCCGGAATTGCCGGGTGTGAAGGTGGAGTTGAGCGTGCGCCGCATAGGCGGGAATGTGGATTTGTATTATTCGCTGCTGGGCAAGTTCAGGGAAAACCAGAAAGACGTCGTGACAAAGATACGGGAATCGCTGCTGGCCGGCGACGCGAAAACTGCGGAAAGACTGGCGCACACGCTGCGCGGAAGCGCCGGCACGCTGGGCGCGGAATTGCTGCAGAGCCAGGCCGAACAACTGGAAAACAGTATCAGGAACGGATCATCCGGCGGCGATGAAACCTTGCTGGCGCAAATTGACCGGGAGACGGGCAATCTGATTGCCAAAATTGACCGGGCTATCGAAGCCCGCAGTTGATGTTTCCCCGGGCCGAAACAGCGGGGAGTTCGCCGCTGTCGAGCACAGCGGCGTCACCCGTTCAAACTACAACTCTTTGCTGACCTTCATTACGCTCGGGTCATCCTCGCTGGATTTCAGGGTGAAGCCGAGGCGGTTCATCAGTTTGAGCATCTTGTGGTTGTTGTTCAGAACCTCGCCCTCGATGACGCTCAGGCCGTTGGAACGTGCTGCATCCATCAGGGCGACCATGAGCTTCTGGCCCAAACCCTTGCCGGCGATGTTGTCCGCGATCACCAGCGCGAATTCGCAGGTTTTTCCGTCCGGGTTGATCGCATAGCGCGACACGCCGAGCCCGGTTTCTTTCCCGAGTTCTTCCACGACCGCGAGCAAGGCCATTTCGCGGCTGTAGTCGAGTTGGGTCAAGCGCGCCAGCATTTCCTCGGTCAGTTCCTGCACGCTGTTCATGTAGCGGAAGTACTTGGACTCTTCCGACAGGTCGTGAACGAACTGTTTTACCAGCATGGCATCTTCGGGACGCATGGGGCGGATGGTGATATCGGTTCCGTCGGTCAGCTGCCATTTGCAGACAAGCTGAGTGGGATAGGGGTAGATCGCCATGTGGGCGTAGCGGTCGGCACTGGGTTGGCGGAATTCGACCACGACGCGCGCATCGACCGCCAGGGCGCCGCTTTCGTCCAGGATCAGCGGATTGATGTCCATTTCCTGAAGCAGCGGCAGTTCGCAAACCATTTCCGACACGCGCAGCAATATGTCTTCCAGCGCCTCCACGTTTGCCGGGGGCAGATTGCGGAATTTGCCCAGCATCTTCGAGATGTGGGTGCCCTGTATCAGATCCTTCACCAGGAAGCGGTTCAGGGGCGGCAGCGCGACAGCGCGGTCTCCAACGACCTCGACGGTGGTTCCGCCCGCGCCGAAGGTGATCACCGGGCCGAATACCGGGTCGTTGGTGACCCCGACCATCAACTCGCGGCCATTGGGCTTGACGATCATCGGCTGGATGGAGATTCCGTCTATCCTGGCGTCGGGCACATTGAGGCGCACGGTATCAATGATGTGCTGATAGGCGGTGAGCACGGCATGCGAGGTGTTCAGGTTAAGCACGACGCCGCCCGCATCCGATTTGTGGGAGATGTCGTGCGAGTTGATTTTCATCGCGACCGGGAAACCGAGTTGCTGGGCGATCAACAATGCCTCGCTGGGTGAATGCGCAACCATGGTGTGCGCCACGGGCACGTGGAAGGCGGAAAGCAGGGCCTTGGATTCCATCTCGGTGAGTATCTTGCGGTGATCCTGCATTGCGCCCTCGATGATGAGGCGCGCTCCGTCCACGTCCGGCTCGATATGGTGAGCGAGCGGGCCGGGCATCTGCATCAGCATCTTCTGGTTGCGGTAGTAGTCGTGCAGGTGCGAAAACACTTCGACAGCGACCTCAGGCGTGCGGAAATGCGGCCGGTGGGCTTTGGTGAAAAGTCTGCGCGATTCGGCGACCTGCGTCTCGCCCATCCAGCAGGCGAGCAGCGGCTTGTTGCTATTGCTGTTTGCCTTTGCAATATCGATCAGAACCTGTGCCGATTCCAGTGGCTTGGTCATGGCCTGCGGGGTGAGAATGGCGAGTACGCCGTCCACATTGTCGTCCTTCAGGCATGCGGTGACGGCATGGAAGTAGCGGTCCGCCTGCGCATCGCCGATGATGTCCACGGGGTTGCAGTGCGGCCAGTTCGGCGGCAGGTACTGGTTGAGGTATTCGACCGTCTCGTCCGACAGGGTGGCCATGATCAGACCCAGATCGGCCGCACGGTCGGCCGCCATCACGGCCGGACCGCCACCGTTGGTGACGATGGCAAGCCGGTTTCCGCTCGGGCGGAAACCGCAGGAAAGGGATCTTGCAGCCGTGAACAGTTCGGTTACGTTCAGCACGCGCACCACGCCCACGCGGCGGATGGCGGCATCGAACACGTCGTCCGCGCCCACCAGCGAGGCTGTGTGCGACATCGCGGCTTTGGAACCGGCAGGATGGCGGCCGACCTTGACCAGGATTACTGGCTTGATGCGGGCGGCGGCACGCAGCGCGCTCATGAAGCTGCGCGAATTGCGTATGCCCTCGAGGTACATCAGGATGCTGTTGGTCTGCGGATCGGATACCAGGTAGTCGAGTATCTCGCCGAAATCTACATCGGTCGACGAACCCATGGAAACGACGCTGGAGAAGCCGACATCGTTGAGCGTCGCCCAGTCCAGAATGGCGGTGCACAGCGCGCCGGATTGTGAAACGAGCGCGATGTTGCCGGTGTTGGCGCTGCCTTTGTTGAACGTTGCGTTGAGGCCGATGGAGGGGCGCATGATGCCGAGACAGTTCGGGCCGATCAGGCGGATGTTGTACTGGTGCGCGGCTTCCATCATCTTGCGTTCCAGCGCGGCGCCTTCCTTGCCGACTTCGCCGAAACCGGCGGTGATGATGACTGCCGCTTTCACGCCGTGGGTGCCGCATTCCTCGATGATGCCGGGTACCGTCTGGGGCGGTGTGGCGATGACCACCAGTTCTACCGGTTCGCCGATTGAGCCGATGGTGGGGTAGGCTTTCTGGCCTTGCACTTCGGCATTTTTTGCATTGACGGGGTAGAGTTTTCCCTTGAATCCGCCGTCGAGCATGTTCTTGAATACGATCTGGCCGACCGAGTCAATGCGATCGCTGGCGCCGAACACGGCCACGGACTTGGGAGCAAATAGGGGGTTGAGGTAGTGCTTGCCCATGATATTTAGCGCCTCCGGATGAGATGATTGCTATCATAGCACCGTACCGTTACCATTCCGATACCATGCAGACTGCATACATTTCCCATCCGCTCTGTCTCAAGCACGACATGGGCCCGCATCATCCCGAGTGTCCGGCGCGCATCCATGCCATCGAGGATCAACTTATCGCATCCGGCCTGTTCGGTTATCTGCAGCATCACGAGGCGCCCGAAGTGACGCGCGAACAATTATTGCGCGTGCACGAGGCCGGCTATATCGACATGATCGAGGCCTCCGCGCCGCATCAGGGTAGCGTGGCGATAGACGGCGACACCGAAATGAACGAGTTCACCTATCCCGCCGCATTGCGCTCGGCGGGTGCGGCCGTGATGGCGGTGGATCTGGTCATGGCAGGCAAGGTGGAGAACGCCTTCTGCAACGTACGCCCGCCCGGACACCATGCCGAAAAAGGCCAGGCGATGGGTTTTTGCTTCTTCAACAATATTGCCGTCGCCGCTGCGCATGCGATGGCTGTGCACGGTCTGAGCCGGGTGGCGATTGCGGATTTCGACGTGCATCACGGCAACGGCACCGAGCATATTTTCAGGGACGATCCGCGCGTCATGCTGTGCTCGACTTTCCAGCATCCTTTCTATCCCTACGGCGGGGCGGAAAGCGGCAACGAACACATCATCAACGTGCCTTTGGCCGCCGGCGACGGCAGTGTCAAATTCCGCGATGCCGTGACCAATCACTGGTTGCCCGCGCTGGAGACGTTCAAGCCGGAGTTGCTGTTGATCTCGGCCGGATTCGACGCGCACCGGGAGGACGACATGTCGGCAATCATGCTGGTGGATGGAGATTACGGCTGGGTGACCGAGCAGTTGAAACAGGTCGCGGCGAAGCACTGCAAGGGGCGCATCGTTTCCATGCTGGAAGGCGGATACGAACTGCATGCCCTGGGGCGCTGCGCCATGTCACATATCAAGGTATTGAGCGGCCTGTAAAAGCGAAGGCCGCTGGAGAAAGAAAAAAAGCCGGAGAAGCGATTCTCCGGCTTTTGTATTTGGCGTCCCCGCAGCAGGCGCAGGACGAGGCTCAGGTGTTCAACTTGCGGTACAGCGTTTGCCGGCTGATTCCCAGGCGTCTCGCCGCTTCCGAAATATTGCCGTGACAACTTTCCAGAGCCTGCTTGATGGCGGAGCGGGAAAGTTCGTCGAGGTTTTGCGGTAAGCGGCTGACGGTTTCCAGCTCGATCGGTTTCGGAATGGAGGTAAGTTCTTCAACCAGGTCGTCGGGCAGATGCCGCCAGTCGATTTGCTTCTCGTCCGGATCAAGCATGGCACTGGCGGTGCGCAGCACGCTGGAGTACTGGCGCAAATTGCCGGGCCACGGATGCCGGCCCAGTTGCGCCAGCAGATCGGGGGCGAGATAGATGTCGCGTCCCGGATTGAGTTCGGCCAGCAGGCGCTCTGTGGTTTCCTGGAAATCGCCGCGTTCGCGCAATGCGGGCAGATTCACCGTGAGGCCGTTGATGCGGAAATACAGATCGCTGAGGAAAGCGCCTTTGTCGGCATCTTCGTTCAATTTGCGTTGCGTGGCGCAGATCAGCGAGAAATCGACATCGACCGGTTGCCCGCCGCCGGGGGGCGGGACTTGCCGTTCCTGCAGCACATGCAGCAGCCGAATTTGCATGGTCAAGGGCAGGTTGCCGATCTCGTCCAGGTACAGCGTGCCGCCGTTGGCTTCGCGCAATTTGCCTATGCTTCCTTCGCTTCGGGCGCCCGAAAGGGCCTCCGGTGCGCTGCCGAACAATTCCGCCTCGATCAAGTGCTCCGCCAGGGCGGCGCAGTTGACCGCCACGAAGGGGCCGCTACGGCGCGGGCTGCTGTCGTGCATGGCTCGCGCAAAAAGCGACTTGCCGACGCCGGATTCGCCCTGGATCAGCAGCGAAATTGGCTTGTCGGCAATGTGCCGCGCCTTGTCGGTTGCGCTATGCCAGTGCTTGTCGCCCGTGTCGAGCGCGGCCAGCGCATCTGACGGCAACGCGGGTTGGCCGGCTGGAGCCTTCCTGACTGTCAGCGAATTCTCGGCGATTTGCACTTGCACAAAAAGCGCTGTGCCGTCATGCAAATGCACCTGCGTGGGATGGTCGGGACGATGTGTGTGACGGGAGAGCAATTCACCCAGCGTCACATTCATGACGCGGGTGAGCGGTGTTTCACTCAGGTCGGCCGGAGTCAGGTGGAGCATGGCGAGGCCGGTGCGGTTGCCGCCCAGGACCCAGCCGTCTTCTGAAATCGCGATGATGCCTTCGGCCACCGAGCCGATGCCTTCGGGATGGACGTGCAAATGCAGGAGTATGTTGCGGTTGCAGGAAGCAATGACCAGGCGGTTTTCGATCATGCGCGCCGCCATGCTCACCAGGCCCAGCGTATGCGGGTGTCTGCTGCGCTGGTCGCCGGAAATATCGATGAGGCCGACCAGCTCGCCATTCGCCGCCATGATGGGGGCGGCTGCACAGGTGAGAAAGCCGTTGCGCTCCAGAAAATGCTCGTCGCCCTTGATCTCGACGCTATTGGCTTCCGCCAGCGCCGTGCCGATAGCGTTGGTGCCGCGGTGTTGTTCATGCCATGAAGCACCTGTGGACAGCGCAACGCGTTCGGCCTTGCTCAGGAAATCGATATCGCCCATGGTATGCATCAGCGTGGCACGCTTGTCCGCGAGAATAACCATGCTGTGACTATTCCGGACTTGTTCGTACAGGTACTCCATGACCGGGATGGAGTGGGCCAGCAGATCGTGGTTGAAAGCGAGGGCGTGGCGCAAATTACTGCCGGCTGTATGTTCGGTATTTGCCAGCCGGCCCGTGGGGAGCAGACCTGCCAGCACGCTGCGCTGCCACGAACGGGCAATACGCTCATCTATGCTGCCGGCCGGGCAGTTGCCATGTTCAAGCAAGAAATCTCTCGCCTTTCGCAAGGTTAACGCTGTTGGTGTCATGGGCACATCACTCTCCTCGACGCACTGCTGTCTATTGTTAAGTATAGGAGGATGGCGGCATAGTGCAACACCCAAGCTTAAGTACCCGGCTCACCTGTATTGTTTTGTTACACATGGCAATAGTGCGGGAAGCAAGTGTTGACCGGTCGGCGTAAGATACGATCAAATCAATGCCGACAATTGACCAGCCGCTGTGGGCTCCAGAGATCAGACAAGCAAAGAAATTCATCACCATGAGCGATCCGTTCCGCATTATCCCCGTTGCATCCGCGCAGACGCCTGCTGCGGTGGATTATCGCGCGCTGGATGTAGCCCGGGATCATGCGGACACATTGCCGGACGGTCTGCTCCGCCCGTTGCGCGACCTGCGCATATCTGTGACGGATCGCTGCAATCTGCGCTGTACCTACTGCATGCCGCGCGAGGTATTCAACGACAGCCACACCTACTTGCCGCGCAGCGACCTGCTGACCTTCGAGGAAATCGAGCGTCTCGCCCGTTTGTTCATCCGTCTGGGTGTGGGGAAAATACGCCTGACCGGGGGCGAGCCCCTGCTGCGCCACGGCATTGAGCAACTCGTCGAGAAACTCGCCAGTTTGCATACTGCTGCAGGCGAACCCGTGGAAATCGCGCTGACCACCAATGGCGTACTGCTGGCGCGCAAGGCCCAGTCCCTGAAAGACGCCGGATTGAAACGCGTGACCGTCAGCCTCGACGGGCTGAGCGACGCGGTTTTTCAGCGCATGAGCGGATCGGATGTCGCGGTTGCAACCGTTCTGGAGGGGATTGCCGCAGCCCAAGCCGCGGGCCTGGGCCCGCTCAAGGTCAACATGGTGGTCAAACGCGGCGTCAACGAACACGAAATCGTGCCCATGGCCGAACATTTTCGCCGCAGCGGCATCGTGCTGCGCTTCATTGAATACATGGATGTCGGGACCAGCAACGGTTGGCGCATGGACGATGTCGTGTCCGCCCGCGAAATACTCGGGCGTATTTCCGAAAGGTTTCCGATAGAACAACTCGATCCCAATTACGGCGGCGAGGTGGCGGAGCGCTGGCGTTATGCGGATGGCGGCGGCGAGGTTGGCGTGATCGCCTCGGTCACGCATGCGTTCTGCAACGAATGCACCCGCGCCCGGCTTTCAACCGACGGAAAACTCTATACCTGCCTGTTTGCGGGCGACGGCATGGACTTGCGCACGCCGCTGCGTAGCGGAGAGGGCGACCGCGTGCTGACCAACCTGATTGCAGATTGCTGGAGCAAACGCACCGACCGGTATTCGCAACTGCGCAATGCCGCAACCGGGGACGCGGCGGGTGCCGTCAAGAAAGTGGAGATGTCTTACATTGGCGGTTAAGACTATTGTGATGGAGCCCACATGAACGACCAGCAACTCCTGCGTTACAGCCGACACATCCTGTTGAATGAAATCGGCATCGAAGGGCAGGAACGCCTGCTGGCGGGGCATATACTCATAGTCGGCATGGGGGGGCTGGGTTCTCCCGCGGCGCTGTATCTGGCGTCCAGCGGTGTCGGCCGAATCACCCTGTGCGATAACGACACCGTCGATTTCAGCAACCTGCAACGCCAGATCATCCACCGCACGGCGACGGTCGGTCAGCCCAAAGTCCTTTCCGCGCAAGCCACCATGCGGGACATCAATCCCGAGGTCGAATGCATTCCCCTGCAAATGCACGCCGACGAAGCGAAGCTGATGGAACTGGTTGAGCAGGCCGACGTGGTGCTGGATTGCAGTGACAACTTCGCCACGCGCTATGCCGTCAACCGCGCCTGTCTGGCCAAACGCAAACCGCTGGTGTCGGGTGCGGCCATCCTGACCAGCGGGCAGATATCCGTGTTCGATTTCCGCCGCGCCGACGCGCCTTGTTACAACTGCCTGTTCTCGGAAGACAGCGAAGCCGAGGATCTGCGTTGTGCAACGACCGGCGTATTCGCGCCGCTGGTCGGCATCATCGGCACCATGCAGGCTGCAGAGGCACTCAAACTTCTCATCGGGCTGGAAGGCGGACTGAGCGGCAAGCTGCTCTTCGTCAATGCGCTGGACATGAACTTCATCCGCAGCGACCTGAGCAAAGACCCGGCCTGTAGCGTGTGCGGCCCCAACCCGACCCGCATGGCAGCAAAAGAGCTGTTGTGCGAATCGCGGAACGTGCGAAACCGGAATTAAAAAGATGAACGACCTGACGCATTTTTCAGATTCCGGCCGCGCGCGCATGGTGGATGTTTCGGAGAAATCCAGCACCCAGCGCGTCGCCATCGCCAGCGGCGTGCTGCGCATGCAGCCCGCCACGCTGGAACGTATCCGCAGCAAACAGATCGCCAAGGGGGACGTACTGACCGTGGCCGATGTGGGTGCCGTGATGGCCGCCAAACGCACGCCGGACATCATCCCGATGTGCCATTCCATTGCACTGACCGGCGTCGAAGTCGAATTCAGCGAGATCACTGTTCCCGATGCGCAAGGTTGCGTCGGCATCAAAGTGCTTGCCACTGCCAGTTGCACCGGCCAGACCGGCGTCGAGATGGAAGCGCTGTGCGCGGCCAATGTGGCGCTGCTCACCATTTACGACATGTGCAAGGCGATAGACCGCGGCATGCGCATCGAATGCGTGCAACTGGAAGAGAAACGAGGCGGGAAGAGCGGCGTGTGGAAACGCGGTGAATCGAAATGATCAAGGTCCTGTTCTTCGGTCCCATCGCCGACCGCGTGGAGTCGCGCGAGATGCAACTCGAATTCACCCCGGGCATGACCCTGCACGATGTTGTCTCGCACCTCGGCATGCAGTACCCGGGCGCTTTTGGTCTTGTGAGCTTTATTGCGGTCAACCAGACGCAGGTGCATGACAAGCAGACCCTGCTGCACGATGGCGACGAGATCGCGTTTATGGCGAAGTTCTCGGGTGGTTAGGATGAATCGAAAACCCCAACAAACCCGCCATTCCGGCGCAGGCCGGAATCCAGATAATCAAATGAATTCCTGCGCAGCAGGACAATATCCGGGTTTGTCCGCTACGCGGGTTTTTTGTTTTGACTGGATTCCGGCCTGCGCCGGAATGACGTTGGAGGGCATATGAGCGCACCTGTCCGTATTCAAGAAGCAGACTTCTCCCAGGACGAAGAGATCGCGGCGCTGAAAGCCGGCTCGAAACGCATGGGCGGCATCGCCACCTTCCTCGGTTGCGCGCGCGACTTTTCCGAGGGCCGCGACGTGCACGAAATCAGCTTTGAGGCCTACGGCAGCATGGCGCTGGCCGAGATGAACAAGCTGCGCAACGAGGCCATCGAAAAATTCAGCCTGCTGGACGCGCGCATCGTGCATCGCGTCACCACTGTTCGCGCCGGTGACAACATCGTATTCATCGCCGCCGCCGCCGAACACCGCGCCGCCGCATTCGATGGCTGCCGCTGGATGATTGACGAGCTGAAACAGCGCGTGCCGATCTGGAAAAAGGAAATCACGCCGCAGGGCGAGTCGTGGGTGACGCCGCATCCATGAGCCATGCTCCGCACAAAACACCGCCCGTGTTCAATATCGTGGGCTTTTCCGGTTCGGGCAAAACCACGCTGGTGGAAAAGCTGATCCGGGAATTGAGCGGCAGGGGATTGCGGGTTGCCACCATCAAGCATGCCCATCACGAGGTCGTGCTGGATACGCCGGGCAAGGATAGCTATCGCAACAAGGAAGCGGGAGCGGTGATGAGCCTGCTGCTGACTTCCAACCGGCTGCAACTGGTCGCGGATGCGACCGAAGGACGCGAGCCGGAGCAACTGGCGCAACGCTATCTGGGCGGAGTCGATCTGGTGCTGGCCGAAGGATTCACCGTTTCTCCGGGCATGAAAATCGAAGTGCTGCGCCGGGAAACCGCCAAGCCGCCGCGTTGCACCATCGAAGACGGCCTGATCGCAATTGTCACCGATATGAACGAGGTTTATCCGCAACTGCCGCACTTTGCGCTCGACGATGTAAACGGCATTGTAGAATTCATCCTGCAACGAGCCGTATAAAACAGGGAGAGCAAAGCAATGGAGAATCTGAAAGCAAGCGAGGCGCAGCGCGTCATTCTCGGCGCGGTCGCGACGCTGGGTGTCGAATCGGTGAAGATGGAGCGCTCACTGGGGCGCGTGCTGGCCGAAGACATCAAAGCCAACCGCAACCTGCCGCCTTACGACGTATCGGCAATGGACGGTTTTGCCGTGCGCAGTGTCGATATCGCAAACACGCCCGCGACGCTGGAACTCATCGAAGAAATCCAGGCCGGCAGCTTGCCGACCAAGACCGTGCAGGCCGGGCAGTGCTCGCGCATCATGACCGGCGCTCCGGTGCCGCAGGGCGCGGATGCGGTGATACGCGTCGAAGACAGCAAAGTCATTTCGACGAACAGCATTCAGATTGCCGTGGCGGTGAAGCCGGGCAATTTCATCCGTCCGCATGGCGAACACATGCATACCGGCGATGTCGTGCTGAAGGCCGGCACCGAAATCACGCCCGGCGTGATCGGCGTGCTGGCGACCGTCAAAGCCGCGCAGTTTTCCGTTTATCGCCGCCCGTGCGTGGCCATCCTATCCACCGGCAACGAACTGGAAGGCATGGACGAGCCGATAGACCCCAACAAGATTCCCGACTCCAATACCTACGCGGTGATGGCGCAAGTGCAGGCGCTCGGCATCGAGCCGGTGCTGCTCGGTATCGCGCGCGACGATCCGGCCGAACTGGAAGAGTATCTGCAGCGCGGACTGGACTACGACATGCTGCTGGTTTCCGGCGGCACCTCGATGGGCGAATACGATTACGTGCGTCCGTGTATGGAGAAGCTGGGCGTGAAGATGATCTTCTGGCGCGTGCAGACCCGGCCCGGTCATCCGCTCACGTTCGGCATGACCGACAAAACGGTAATATTCGGCCTGCCGGGATACCCGGTTTCCAGCATGGTCTCTTTCGAAGAATTCGTGCTTCCCGCCTTGCGCCACATGACGGGCAATCAGCGCCTGCATCGCCGCACCATTACGGCGCGTCTCGCGCATCCGGTGAAGACCCAGCCGGGACGCACCGAATTCATACGCGTGCTGCTGACGCATACCGACGCAGGCTATGTCGCTAACACCACCGGCACGCAAAGCAGCGGAGTGTTGCTGTCCATGGCCAGAGCGGACGGCTTGATGGTGGTGCCGGCCGACTGCAAGGGGCTGGCGGAGGGCGACCAGGTCACCGTGCAGTTGCTGGACGGTTCGGCTTTTCAGGAAAACGTTTGTTACAGGGAGTAAGCGATGAGCAATGCACGTATCGGTTTGGTAACCATCTCCGACCGCGCCAGCAGCGGCGAATACGAAGACAAAGGCGGACCGGCGATGAACGCATGGTTTACGCGCGTGCTGACCAGCCCGTGGGAAGCCGTGGTGCGCGTGATACCCGATGAGCAGCCCCTGATCGAAGCCACCTTGATCGAGCTGAGCGACAGCCTTGGCTGCTGCCTCATCGTCACCACCGGCGGCACCGGCCCGGCCAAGCGTGACGTCACACCGGAAGCGACCGAAGCCGTGTGCGAAAAAATGATGCCGGGTTTCGGCGAACTGATGCGCACCGAATCGCTCAAGTTCGTGCCCACCGCGATCTTGTCGCGCCAGACCGCAGGCATACGCGGCAAGAGCTTCATCCTCAACCTGCCCGGCAAACCCTCGGCCATCGACGACTGCCTGAACGCAGTGTTCCCGGCCGTTCCCTATTGCATCGACCTGATCGAGGGCGCGTACCTGGAATCCGATCCACAGCAGTGCAAGGTGTTTCGTCCGCCGCATGCACAGCGGCCGAAGTAAATGCAGGGTGGGCCCGTTTAATGTGCCCACGCGGTAATGGTATTTGGAGAGGCTTTCCGCGTGGGCACATGAAACGTGCCCACCCTACGATCAAAATGGGAGCGCCGACGTCCCGTCGGCGCGGGTGAGCCCGGCGGCGAACTCACTCTGATTGAATTCTTCTTACTATCGGTAAACCATCATGCCCCAAACAATCGAACTGCATGCCTTCATGGATCTTGCGGATGTTTTCAGGGAACGCCAGTGGACGAACCCGACGAATTTCCCGCTGGACCGGGAAACCACCGGAGCCGAGTTGATGTCGAATCTTGGCTTACCGATGGAACGCGTCGAAGTGATATTCATCAACCGCAAAGCCATCGCGGCCGACGACGCTGTAATCCAGCCGGGTGATCGCGTCGCCCTGGTACCTCCCGGCGTTCCGGGCCCGCACCGTTTCCTGCTTGGTTTCAAGAACAAAAAAGCCAAACCGGAATAGATCGGCCATTGACCGACTTCATTCAAGTCGCATCGGAAAGAGATGGGATGAAATGAAAAAACAATGGATGGTGATTATTGCAGCGTTGCTGCTCGGCGCATGCGCATCGTATGGCGGCCGGGGGCTGAACCCCGGTGTGGCAAGCTTGGACGATGTTGTGCGCGTAATGGGGCAACCGGCGATGCGTTGGCAGAATGAAGACAGTTCGACGCAGCTTGTGTATCCGCGAGGGCCGATGGGTTACCACACTTTTATGGTCCATATCGGCGCCGACGGCAAGTTGCAGAAGATCGAGAATGTACTGGATCCAAAATACTTTTCGCGCATCCAGCCGGGCATGACCAAAGATCAGGTACTCCACATTCTCGGTCCATCAACCCCGGCTTGGACGATCTATTTCAAGGCGCGCGACGAACTGGTGTGGGAATGGCGTTACTGCGACGTATCGGCTGTACCTGCACGTTTTCATGTTCTGTTCGACAATAGCATGGGAACGGTACGTTCCACCCTGAGCATCACCGAGGACATGATGTGGCCCATTCCCATGGGGCCCGCAAATTGGTGCTCAAGCCAGGTGGCGTTTAACTAGTCCACAACATCCATGCAGTCATCATCCCCTGTCTTTTCATCCCACCCCTTAAGCACTCGCGGCTTCCTGAAGCTGCTGGCTTTCCGCATCCAGATCGTTCTTGCCTACCAGATGATCGCCGTGGTCGTTGGCTGGCATATGTATGAACTGACGCACGATGCGCTGGCGCTCGGGTTGATCGGTCTTGCCGAAGTCATCCCGTATTTTGCCTGCGCGCTGTTTGCCGGATATGCCGTCGATCATCATTCGCGACGGAAATTCGGCGTGCTGGCGGCTGTGTTGACGAGCCTGAATGCCTTGGTGCTGGTGGTGACCAGTACCATGACGCTGGACAATCCAACGCTGTGGATTTACGGCTCCATCGCCTGCGGCGGTGTGGCGCGCGCCTTTATCGGGCCTTCCTACAACTCGCTCTTCGCGTTGGCATTGCCGCGCAACCAGTATGCCCGTGCTGCCGGCGTCGGCAGTTCGATATTCCAACTGGGGTTGGTCATCGGCCCCGCACTGGGCGGCGCGCTGGTCGCCTGGGCAAGTATCACGATTGCCTATGCAGTGGCCGCCGCGCTCGCCATGAGCGCCGCCATTACCTTGTGGTTCTTGCGCATCAAGGAACCGCCGCCTGCAAGTCCTTCCCCGATTTTCTCCAGTATTGGCGAAGGCTTGCGCTTCGTATTCGGCAACCAGATCGTCCTCGGCGCACAGGCGCTGGACATGTTTGCAGTGCTGTTCGGGGGCGCGGTTGCCATGCTGCCCGTATTCGTGCAGGAGGTGTTTCACTACGGCCCGGAAGGGCTGGGCATATTGCGTGCCGCGCCTGCCGTCGGCGCCATCCTGGTCGGCATTGCGCTCGCCAGATATCCGCTGAGCAAACATGCGGGGCGCTGGTTCCTTGCGGCCGTTGCGGGCTTCGGCCTTTGCATCATCGCGTTCGCCATCACTATCCACTTCTGGGTTGCTGCATTCTTTCTGATGTTGTCCGGCATTTTCGATGGCGTGTCCGTGGTCATGCGCACCACCATCATGCAATTGGCAACGCCGGACGAAATGCGCGGCCGGGTTGCGTCCATCAACGGCATATTCATCGGTTCGTCCAATGAACTGGGCGCCTTCGAATCCGGCATTGCTGCCCGCCTGATGGGGTTGATTCCCTCGGTGATATTTGGCGGCACCATGACGCTGGTGGTTGTCTCGGCGACTGCCTACCTGGCGCCGAAGCTGCGTAAACTGGATTTGCAGCAATTGCACTGAGGCGTGCGCGAATGCTGTGCGACTGGTATCGGCGCAGAAGCGGCCGTAGAATCGGCGAGCGGCAGCCTGTCATGGCAAACAATCAATTTGATTCACGATGCACGTCCAACTGCTACGTGGCAATCTGAAATGGAGACCGAAGATGATCTGGCCCGGCATTCATGAACTATCGGCAATGGTGCCGCTGCCCGGCAGCTATCGCTATGAACTGCTCAATCGCGCCGATATTCCCGCAGTCATTGCGGCCATCAAGGTCTGGTATCCGGAAGTGGCCGTCGGCGCAGCCAGTTGTTATTTGCGCGAAGACTTCTACAGCGACAAAGTTTTCCTCGACGGCGAAACCGAAAAAGACATCTTCGTATTCCTGATCAAGCGCAATGACGAGCTGGCCGCCATTTGGTCCATGGAGTGGGAGCCCTATGCGCTGACGCTGTATGCCAAATTCGGGACGGTTTCGCCCGGGCATCGCGGCGCCAAATTGTCCGAGTATGCACTGGCGCTTATCGAAAAGACCGGACGGGCGATGGGAGCGGGCTTCGTTTACGGCATAACCACGTTGAAAATCCCCAACATGCAACTCGCCTTCGAGCATGCAGGGTTTCAGGTCATCGGGTTCACCCCCGGCTATGACCGCGAAGTCGTGTCGCCGGGTGTCGTGAAACGCGTCTATGAAGTGGTTTATGCCAAGGTGCTGGTGCCGGAGGGCGATCTTCTTCGCCCGGACACCGCGAACATGACGCCGCAGGTCAAGGCGCTTTTCGAGCTTATGTTTCCCCGCTGAGCTGAATTCGAGCAAGCCGCCAAACGAAACAGGGGCTATGAGGCTTGCATTGCCCGGCATCGGGAATGTTGACCGGACGGACGTGCAAAGGGTTTCAAGATCGCCAATCGCTCTAACTGCTTCCGGCCATACCGGTCAATCCAGTAATGCATGAATATCTGTACCCACTTGAATTGCAGGCCAACAACTGCGGCAGAGCATAAGCTCTGTCGCAGAGTATTCAGTTTTCCGCTTTGACCTCGACCTCAGCAGTCGGATCTATCGGCAGCCAAACGGTGAACGTTGTTCCTTTTCCCACAGTGCTTTCGACTTCAATGCGCCCTTTATGCTTCTGCACGATGTCGAAAGAGATCGCAAGGCCGAGTCCTGTGCCCTTGCCGACCGGTTTGGTCGTAAAGAAAGGCTCAAATATCCGCGCAAGATTTTCGGTGGAAATGCCGCTGCCGGTATCGGTAATCGAAACGAATACTTCCTCGCCCACCTGTCCGGTGCGAATGCTGATCTCGCCTTTTTCCGGTATCGCCTGTGCCGCGTTCACCAATAGGTTCAGAAAAACCTGGTTGATCTGCGATGCCATGCAACAAACCTTGGGAATGTCGCCGTAGGCCTTGTTCAAAGTGCAGTGATACTTGATTTCATTCCGGACGATGTTGAGCGTGGAATCAAGTCCGCTGTTCAGATCGGTCCACAGCCATTCCTTGTTTTCGGCGTGGGCGAAGTCTTTCAGGTCGCTCACGATCTTGGCCACACGTGCCATCCCTTGCCGAGATTCCGAAATCAGTTGATCAAGATCGGTGCGAAGAAAAGCAAAGTCCTTTTTTTGCTTGAGAGAGCGGACTTTCAACAGCGCCGTTTCGTCCGATGTGCAAGCGGCCTCCAGGGCTTCGTAGGCATCCAGAATCTCGAGGATGTCCTGCTTGTAAGTATCCAGGGTCTTGAGATTGGATGTGACAAAGCCAACCGGATTGTTGATCTCGTGAGCGATACCGGCTGCCAGTTGGCCTATGGCGGCCATTTTTTCGGAATGCAGTAGCTGTGTATGGATCTGTTGATTCTCTTTCAGGCGCTTGTCCACTTCCGCTTCCAGAAAGGCATTCTGGTCGTGCAACCAGTCGCGGGCGCGTTTGAGTTCAAGCTGGGCGTGTACGCGTCCCAAAATGATGGGCAGGCGGTAAGGCTTGGCGATGTAATCCACCGCACCGAGTTCGAGTCCTCTTTCTTCATCCTCGGTGGTGTCCATCCCGCTGACGAAAATGACCGGAATGTCGCGCGTGGCAGGATTGCCGCGCAGGCGGCCAAGCACCTCGTAGCCGTCCATTCCCGGCATGACTACATCGAGCAAAATCAGATCCGGAGGAGGGATGCCCGTGGCGACCTGCAATGCGAGTTCCCCGGAGGGCGCGGCCAACACATCGTAGTGCGGCTGGAGCAAGCTGCCCAGAGCGGTCAGGTTGCCTGTATCGTCATCCACAACCAGAATCCTTGCACGCGTCGACACTACAGTTTTGTTCGTGTTCATTCGGTACCTCCTTCCTGAGTCCCTTTACATTACCCGGCCAGTTCCGGGTAGTACGTCCGGGCGCGCTTGACGGTCTCCAGCGCCTCGGAATAGAGGAAATGTTCGATCCGCTGTTGAAGTTCTGCTCCCAGCGCACCAAACGCGGCATTGAGCAACGCAGCATGAGTCTCAATGACTTGGTTGGCCTGCATGCTGGAAGATTTCAGCAGCGGCTCCAGTTCGGCCAGTACCTTTCGCACGACTGCCCAATCCACTTTTTCCGCACAGGGCACGGCGGCCTCCTGCGGCAACGCCGTGCGTATTCCCGTAACCAACGCCTGCAAGCCGGTTTCGAGCGTGTTTGCCAGCCGTTCGATTGTCACCGCGTCGCGACCATCCTGGATCGCCGTTTCCAGTTTGGCCGCCAACCCCTGCACGCCGGTCGCGCCCAGATTGCCGGAACTGCCTTTCAGGGTATGGACCAGCCGCCTGGCCTCGTCCCACTCTCCAGCAGATATCCGCTCGCGCAACCGGGCCATGTCGTCGCCATGATCGGCTCCGTACTGGCGCAGCAAACGCAAGTAGGTGGCAATGCGGCCGTTCAGCACCTTGAGCCCCTGCCCGATATCCAGCCCGGGGATGGCTGCGAGTTCGGCGGAAGGCGTCTCGGTTGAGATGGGGGGCGCGGGTGTAACCATCGTTTTGGTCGGTAGCCAGCGCAACAGCATGCCGAAAAGCTGGTCGGGATCGACAGGCTTGGTAATGAAGTCGTTCATGCCTGCGGCCTTGCAGCGTTCGCGATCTTCGTCGAAGGCGTTGGCGGTCATCGCCAAAATGGGCAACATCGCGCAGCCGGGCAGGGCGCGGATGGCTCGGGTTGCCTCCAACCCATCCATGCCCGGCATCTGCATATCCATCAGGATCAAGTCGTAACCGCCTTTGCGCGCCATCTCCAGCGCCTCGAAACCGTCATTGGCGACCTCCACCTTCAGTCCGACTTCAGTCAGGAGTTCTACCGCGACTTCCTGATTGATCTTGTTGTCTTCGGCCAGCAGGATGCGTGCGCCGGCCGGCATGGTTTGCAGGCTCAATTTGGAAAGTTTGGGGGCGTCGGGTAACTCATCCTCGCCGAGTTCGCTTCTGCCGAGGCGCGCGGTAAACCAGAAGCTGCTGCCTTGGCCTGGCACGCTCTGCACTCCGGCCTCGCCGCCCATAAGGCGCGCCAGTTGCCGGGTGATGGCAAGTCCCAGACCCGTACCGCCGTAACGGCGCGAGATGGTGGCATCGACCTGCTCGAAGGCCGCGAACAAGTTCGCGATTTTCTCCGGCTCAACGCCGATGCCGGTGTCCGTTACTTCGAAACGCACCAAGAGACCGGTTGGCGTTTCTTCCGATTTTGAAATGCGAATGGTGATCGTGCCGCGCTCGGTGAATTTCACGGCATTGGACAGATAGTTGAGCAGGGCTTGTGCCAGCCGGGTGGAATCACCCACAGCTACCGGCGGCACATTGTCACGCTCCACGACGAGTTCCAGATCCTTTTCCCGTACTCGGGGGCCGATCATGGAGACAACATTGTCCAGCATGCGGGCGAAGGAAAAATCGGCGACGCACAGATTCAACTTGTTTGCCTCGATCTTGGAAAAGTCGAGGATGTCGCTGATGACAGAGAGCAAGTGCCTGGAAGCGCCGACGATTTTGTCCAGTTTCTCCATCTGTGCGGGATTGGGATTGCCGCGACGCAACAAGTGGGTGAGGCCGACGATGGCATTCAGGGGGGTGCGAATTTCGTGGCTCATGTTGGCAACGAAGGCGCTCTTGGCCGCGTTCGCTGTCTCGGCCGCCGCCTTGGCTTGTTCGAGTTCGTATGTGCGGGTCTCGACCAGTTCCTCCAGATGATGGCGGTGCTTGTCCAGTTCCCGGCCCAGATGTTTTTTCTCGGTGATGTCTTCCTTCACCGCCACATAGTGGCTGATGTGGCCGTTGGCCTGGCGGATCGGCGTGATGGTCGCATACTCGCTGTATTCGCTGCCGTCCTTGCGCCGGTTGACGAACTCGCCATGCCAGGTTCGGTCGTGGCTCAGGGCGTCCCAGAGTGCGTCGTAGGTTGCGCGCTGCGTCTTGCCGGACTGCAGAATGCTCGGGTTCCGGCCAATCGCTTCCTCGCGGCTGTAGCCGGTGACCTGGACAAAGGCTTCGTTCACATATTCGATGTTGGCGTCGAGATTGGTAATGACAATGCTTTCCGTGCTCTGCTCGACGGCCAGGGAGAGCTTGCGGATTTGATCTTCGGAGGCCTTGCGCTCGGTGATGTCCTTGATCAAGCCGTCGTAGGATAGGAGTTTTCCTGTGGCATCCTTGCACAGGACGGCTGTGTCGCTCACCCAGCGAATCTTTCCGTCCTTGCGGATAATGCGATGCTCGATGGGGTGGCCATCCTTCCCCGCCAAAATTTGCTGCACATGTGCATTAACCAGTTCGCGATCCTCCGGCACGACCATATGAATCCACAGATAGGGATCGGCGGCAAACTCTTCCGGCGTATATCCCGTCACGATCACGCTGGCCGCGCTCTGCCGGGTTTCCACTGCGCGGCCGTTCTCGACTCGCACCGTGTACAAGTAATCGGTGAGCCCCTCGGTGATACGTTTGTAGCGTTCCTCGCTCTCGCGAACCGCCGCAGTACGTTCGTGCACCTGACGGTCCAGGCTTTCGTTGAGCTGGCTGAGCTGGGTCTGGGTGTTCTCCAGTTCCCGGTTCTGATTGAGCGTGTTTTCATAAAGCGAGAGCAGCAGATTGAGTATCTGTTTGCCCCCGCCGGAGATGGTGTGGCGTTGGCCGCCATAGCCGACCATTTCCTTGCGTCGTTCTTCGGTTCGCGGTCTCTCGATTGGCGCATCGAGCAGGGAACGAATGCGATCCAGCAGGGTGGTCTCGGAGTAGGGCTTGATGATGTAGGCGTCGGCGCCGGAATTGATCGCCTCGATGATGTCTTTCGGCTCCGACAGCACCGTGAGCAGCATCAGCGGAACGTTCCACAGCTCATTGTCATACTTGAGTTCGCGGCACAATTGGAAGCCGTCCATCACCGGCATGTTGATGTCGCTCAACACCAACAAGGGACGGCGCGTACGCGCCGCTTGCAGGGCTTCTTCTCCGTTGTGCGCGATGCTTACTGCGTAACCCGCCCCGACAAGCGTGCGGCGCAGTATTTCCGCCTCGACGGGGCTGTCTTCGACGACCAGAATTCCGGTCGGAGTACCAGATACTTCTGCTCGCTCCGTCATGTCGATTCCTCACGTATGGACGTAGCGCCCACGCTGCTACGGTTGTTCGCCAGTGCAGTGAGCGCCGGGGCGATTTGCTCAATGGGCAGAACATGCAGCGCGGCGCCGAGTTCCACCGCCGCCTTGGGCATGCCGTAAACCACACTGCTGGCCTCGTCCTGTGCAATGGTGACGCCGCCAGCCGCGGCGATGTCCGCCATGCCTTCGGCTCCGTCACGGCCCATGCCGGTGAGCAGGACGCCCACCACACCAGCGCCGGAACGGCGTGCAGCCGCACGCAGGGCGACGGTCACCGAAGGCCGGTGGCCGTCGCAGGGCGGCGACTGGGTGAGCGCGAATCGTCCTCCGTCATCCAGTTCCAGATTTGCATCCCCCGGGGCGAAATAGACTTTCCCGGCACGCGGCAACTCGCCCTGGATCGCCTTGAGCACCGGCAATGGAGTGGATTCGGCCAGCCAAGTCACCATATCGTCGAGGAAGTCGCTGCCGATATGTTGCACGCACACGACCGGCACCGGGAAATTGGCCGGCAAGTGGGAGAGAATTTCGCGCAGGGCCTGTGGGCCGCCGGTGGACGCGCCGATTACGACGATGCGTACAGGGGCGTGGGACGGCAGCGAAAGGGGTGGCAGAGGCCGGGGAACATGTGTCACTGCTGCGGTGCGGCGAAAAACATGTACGCCGGCGAGAATGCGAATCTTGCTGGCGAGTTCCCTGGCCAGCTTATCCTGGTCTGCATCCAGAATGGCACGCGGCTTGGGATACACATCCACCGCTCCTGCCTCCAGCATGCGAAAAATATTGGGGGAGTCAGGTTCCACCGAGACGCTCACCACCAAGATAGGGCGCGGATACTTGTTTATCACCGCACGGGTGAATTCCAGGCCATCCATCACGGGCATGTGCATATCGGTACAGATCACATCGGGATTCAGCCCGGGCAGCAGTTCGAGCGCCTCCATTCCGTTAGCGGCGGTGCCCACCACCTGAATGCCGGGCGTGCTGGACAGCAGGCGTTGCATGATGTGCAGCGCGATGGGGGAGTCGTCGACGAGGAGTACGCGGATCATGGGAGAGCCTTCGCGGGGTAGCAACCGTAGGATGGGTGGAGCAACGCGATACCCATCGTTTGTTCGACCCCAGTTTGTTCATTGGCCCACTTGTCCCCTCCCCCTTGCAGGGGGAGGGCTAGGGAGGGGATGGAAATGCTGGAGTTCAACAACTCTATCCCCACCCTAACCCTCCCCCTGCAAGGGGGAGGGAATATGGCGGCTAATGGATTCTTCGCGCTCATGTCACAACCAATCTTTTCAAAGTATCCAACAGAACGCGCTGGTCGAACGTCGGTTTGGGGATGTAGGCGTTGGCGCCGACATCAAGGCCGCGCCGCTTGTCTTCATCCGAGGCGAGGCTGGTTACCAGGATCACCGGCAGCTCTTTGTAACGCGGCTCCGCGCGAATGCGCGCGGTGAGGGTGAGGCCGTCCATGTTGGGCATCATGATGTCCGACACCACGGCGGCGAAAGAACGGCTGCCGAGCGCGTTGAGCGCATCCACGCCGTCCACAGCCGCAACGACCTCGTAACCGCCGTCCTCGAGAATGCGTTTTTCCATGGCGCGGATCAGTGCCGAATCTTCCGCCAGCAACACGGCAGGCTTCGCAGCCTCACGCAGTATTTCGTGGCCTTCGCTCCGTGCGGCGACGCCCGTCTTGTGGGCTGTGCGCAACAGGTCGGCGGGGTTCAGTACGGCGCAGATTTTGCCGTTGCCCAGCATGGCCAGGGCGGAAACATTGCGCACACGCCGCAAAGGGGGGCCGAGCGGTTTGGGCACCACTTCCTCTTCTGCCAGCAGATCGTCTGCCAGCAAGCCCAACCGTTCGTCGCCCACCTGGAGCACGATGCACGCCATAACGTCGGGTGTTGCGCGATCCACGGCCGGCAGTTCCAGCAGATCGGCGAGGCGGGCGGAGATGACTGCCTGTCCATCCAGCATGATGGCCAGATGGCCTTCGAGGGTGAACACATCTTCTTTGCGCACGCGCCGCGAGGTGTAGACAGACTCGACGGGCAGTCCAAAAAGTCCATCGCCCGCGCTCGCAAGCAAGAGTTGCGTGGCAGAGACACTCAGCGGCAGGCGCAACAGCACCTTCAGACCTTGGCCGCCTGCGGATTCCAACTGGATGCTTCCCTTCATTCGCTCCACATTGACGCGAACCACGTCCAGCCCGACGCCGCGGCCGGACAGCTCGGTGACATAAGTGCTGGTGGTGAATCCGGGCGTGAAGATCATCTGCTGCAACTGTGCGGGGCTCATGGCTGCGAGCGTCACCTCGTCGTTAAGGCCGCGTTTCTTCGCTTCCTGGCGGATCGCCGCCGTGTCCAGCCCGCGACCGTCATCCTGCACCAGCAGTACCACATTGGCATTGTCGCGCGAAGCACTTAAACGGACTGTGGCGCTGCGCGGTTTACCCAGTCGCTTGCGTTCGGCGGGCAGCTCGATGCCGTGGTCGATGGCATTGCGAATGAGGTGCATCAGGGGATCCTTCATTTCCTCGAGGATGCGCTTGTCCACGGTGATGTCGCCACCCTCGATCACCAGTTCTGCTTGTTTGCCCTGTTCTTTGGCCAGGTCGCGCACCATGCGCGGAAACAACGCGAACACGGTTGACAGCGGCAACAGGCGGAGGCCGCGCACCTGATCTTCCAGCAGGTGAACGGTAGACTCCATGCGTGCGTTATCGTCGAAGAGCCCATTGCGAGCCTGTTTGAGCAGGCTGCCGAAGCGCGCCGGCGCCCCGTTTTCCGGCTCGTGCCGCACGGATACTCTTGCCCCGCGTTTGCGTCGGCTCCGTTCCAGCACGGTCCATTGCTCCAATAGCTCCTCCATTAGCGTCAGCCGGTGCTGCGCCCGTCCCTGAATCACCGAGAGCTCGCCCACCTGGGTCAGCAGGTCGTCCAGCTTGCCGGTTTCCACGCGTACGGTATCGATGTGGAAAGGTTCGGCAATGGCCGGAGTTGGCTTTTCCCGCGTAACCCCACTCACTGCTTGAACTCCCTCTGCCGCATCACCTGCGACTTGCCCGCCTGCCGGTTTGTTGCCAGCCAGTTGACTGCCGGTCTCCGGAGGCGTGGTCGAGTGGTCAATGGGATCGTCGAATGGTGGAACAAGGGGTGGGGGTGTATCAGTGGCTGGTGGAGCATCAGCGGCATTCACGTCGACCTGTAAGGGAGGAGCCGTGTCCGCGAATTCAGTTGGCGTCGGCGATGGCTCTCCACTCAGCGCATCCTGCACATGCTGTCTCAGATCGATCAGCGCAACATTCATGTGTTCGATCACATCCGGCATGAGCGGTGTCTCACCCTTGCGCGCCGCATTGAAGATGCTTTCCAGGCTGTGTGCGGCCGTTTCAATCTTGCCCAACCCCAGCATGCGCGCCGCACCTTTCAGACTGTGTGACTCGCGGAACACCTCTTCCAGCAATGCCTGATCGGTCGGCGTTTTCTCAAGGCGCAGCAAGCCGTCATCAAGGCGGGCGAGGTGCTCCTCGCTTTCTGCCTTGAACAGCTTGTACAGCTCATGGTCTTCGATCATGGCGTTTCTCCCGCCTGTCCGGTTACGCGATTGCCTTGAGATTTTCTGCCGCCTCGTTCAGGTTCTGTACGCCGATCTTGGTCTGGCTGATTCCGGCAGCGGTCTCCTTGGTGCCGGCGGCAATGCTATTGGTTGCCTCGACCACCTGATTGAAGGCGGCTGATTGCTGCCGGGCATTGAGCATGACCTGCTGGGCATTTTCGTTTGCGGTACCGGCGAGGCCGGCCAGATTGCTGAACAGTTCGGCGACCTTCTGCACCAGTTTGGTTACCTCGGAAACAGTGTGGCTGCCTTCTTCCGTCATCATGATGGAGGAATTGGTGGCCTTCTGGACATCGGCAACCAGCAGCGCTGTCTGTTCTGCCGACTTTTTGCTCTCGTCCGCGAGCTTGCGTATTTCGCTCGCCACCACGGCGAAGCCTTTGCCATGTTCGCCTGCGCGGGCGGCTTCCACTGCGGCGTTCAATGCCAGCATGTTGATTTGCCCGGCCAGATCCTTGAGTACGGTGGCGATGCTGCCAATCTGGACGGTCTGCTCGCCCAGATGCAGGATATGCTCGGCCATGGAGCCGATCTTGTCCTTGAGGCTGCTCATCGCTTCTACCGCCTGACGGGTGGTCTCGTCGCCCTGTGCGGTGGCGGTACCGGCCTTTTCCGCCACCGCTGCCGCATTCGCCGCCTGCTCGGCAGTCTTTTGCGAAGAGGTGGACAGTTCGTCGATGGTGGCGGATGTTTCGTTTGCTGCGGCAGCCTGCTGGCTGGCAGTACGCTCGTGTTGGGCAATAGTGGCGGCGATTTCGTTGGCGGCTGCGGAAAGCTGGGCCGCGTTGGCCGTGATTTTGCGGCTCACCGCCGCGGCGAGCCAGACGGCGATCACGACCGCCAGTGCGATAGCGCCCAGCATGCCGTAGATGATCGAATCGGCGACCGTACGCATGGCCATATCGTAGGTTTCCTGGCGTTCTTTCACGATTTCGATTTCACGCTGCCTGAAACGATTCCACTGCGCGTCTATTTCTGCCGATTCCTTGATGCCCTCTCCGCTACGGAATTTGGCCTGGGCTTCTGCCTGCCTGCCTTCATCCACCAAGGTCAGGAATTGATTGTCCAGTTTGATCAGGCTTTGCCCCGTGCTCAGCATGGTGCGCAGATTCTCCTGCTGCTGCGGGTCTTTCACCAGGCCGGTAAGCTTTTCGCTGCGGCTGCCGGTAAGCTTTTCGCTGCGGCTGGCGAAGTCCTTTTCGCTATCCATGAAAGTCTGGCGCGAAGTGGGATTCTTCACCAGCAGATATCCGCGCGCGGCGCGCTGTATCTTTGTCAGGGTATAGGCGAGGTCTCTGGCTTCGTCCATCGTCAGATGCGAAGCTTCCACTCCCGCCGCCGCATGCGTCGCCTTCTGCAGGTTGAAGAACACCAGGCTCATGGCGCACAACAGCAGCAGGAGCGGAGCCAGATAACCCAGCAGGATGCGCTGGCGCAGTTTCATTTTTTCGAACATGACATTCTCCTTCGATCACACAGCTTCATTAACAATCCATTCTTCCCGTGCCAGCAGTGCAGGCAGGTCCAGTACGGTCATCATCCTGTCCGCATACGGTGCGGTACCGGTGATCGATGCGCCGCACAGTTCGCGCAACGCCGCAGGCGGTGCCTGCAATTCTTCCTGTTTCAAATAGACGACGTCATGCACTTCATCCACGGCGATCCCTACCGCCCGCTCTCCGAGGAGCGCGACCACGGCCTTGCTGCCTTTGGCGGCAAGCGGCAGGTTGAGCGCGGAACGCGGGTCGATCACGGAGAGCAGTTCGCCGCGCAGGCTCATGGCTCCCAGAATGTGCGGCGGGCAGCAGGGGATGGGGCTCAATTCGGCGATGTTGCAGAACTCCAGTACGTCCGCGAGTTCCACGCCGAAGTATTCGCCGCATATCTCCACCACCGCCAGTCCCAGGCGCGTACCTTCCTCATCTGCTGCGGCTTCCCTTAGCGCCAGAGCCCGCGTGTGGAACAGCGCGCGTTCTGCGGGCGTAGCTTCCGGACAGAAATGGGCAGTTGGCACCAGTTGCGGTTCCTCTTCGGCAAAAGCGGGTTCCTCATGTAGATGGGTCTGGTGCACCAGTCGGTCGACATCAAGCAGGGTCACGAGGCCGTCGTCCAGCCGCGCCTGCCCCACCACCAGGTGGGCGGGGGCTGAAATCCCGGCATCGAACTGGGGCGGCTGAATAGCGTCACCGGGCAGATCGATCACTTCGCGAATTTCGCTGACAATCAATCCCAACTGCAGTTGGTCTGCTTCCAGTACCACGACCTGATCGTCAGGCGTATAGCGCCGCGCCGGATGGCCGAAGCGCAGATGGAGATCGGCGACCGGTACCATTCGACCGCGCAGGCAGAAAAGGCCGACGACCCACAGCGGAGCTTCCTCTACGGGCGTCAGCTCGGGCAGCCAGAAGGATTCTTGCACCCGCGTCGCGTCAACGCCGAAGCGTGCGCCATCAAGATCAAAAATCAGCAAAGGCTGGAGTTTCATGTCATCACCCTCTATTGGGCAAGGCACCGCGCCATCTCGGCCGCAGTCGTTTCATAAGGTTCGATCACCGCGTCACCAGGTAATGCGCGGACAATCTCCAGCGCTGCGCGCCGCAGTGTCTGCGCCCTCGGCAGGTTTTCGGTTCGCTCGCAAAGTGCCGCCAATTCCAGATGGGCGGCCACGCAACGGGGATCGAGGTAGATCGTCTTGTCCAGCAGTATTCGGGCTTGTTCGAAATCCCCCTTGAGTTGCGCCAGCTGTGCAAGCAGAAAATGAGGCTCCGGAGCGAGCGGTGCAATGCTCAGTGCCTGGCTGCAGACTTGCCCTGCCTGATCGTAGTCGCCCCGGTCGGCGAAGGCGCGTGCTGAGGCAAGCAGGTCTTGTGCGCTTGGGGCGCTGGGTGTGGATTGTGTACTAGCCGTTTTATCCCCTCCCCCTTGCAGGGGGAGGGCTAGGGAGGGGGTAGAAACGTTACCGTTCCATAACTCTACCCCCATCCTAGCCTTTCCCCTGCAAGGGGGAAGGAACGAGCCAGGCTCTAATGGAATATTCGGGATTATGCTAGGCGCATGTTTTGTCACTGCAGACACAGAAACTGCCCGCTGATACACCACGCCTTCCGCGAACAATCTGCTCTGCAGACCTCGTACGCGATGACCGATGAGTTCGGTGTGGGCGGTCATCAGATAGCCGCCTTCATTTAGCGCGGCAGCCAGTTTGTCCGCAACGGCGGCTACCGCCATGGCACCGAAATAAATGAATACGTTGCGGCACAGGATAAGGTCCATGTCACGCAATTTCGCACCGGGAAAGGTTTCGCCGATCAAGTTGGAGGCGCGAAACGTCACCATGTCACGGATGCGTTTGTCCAGCGTCCACTCGTCCCCTTTGCGTTGGAAATAGCACTGCTTCAGTGAGGGCGGGGCCATGCGGAACGACCATTGCTTATAGCGTCCGTGCCGCGCTTTTGTAAGCGCAGTCTCGTCGATATCGCTGCCGAGGATGAGGATGTCCCAGTCGTCTCGCTTCGGTAACAGCGTGTCCACCAGCATGGCGAGAGAATAGGCTTCCTCGCCGCTGGAGCAACCGGCGCTCCACAGGCGCAGGATCTTCGTTTTCCGGCGGCGCTCAATCAGCTCGGGCAACAGACGCTGTCGAAGCAAGTCAAACTGGCCATGATCGCGGAAAAAATAGGTTTCGCCGTTGGTGAAAAAAGCAGTGTCATTCACCGTCGCTCTCCCTGTATGTCTCGGCGACAGTTATGAATTCGTCGAAGCTGAGGAGAAATGCATCGACCACATCCGGGTCGAAGTGGCGTCCGCGCTCTGCGGCAATGATGCTCCTCGCTTTTTCGTAGGGCATGGGGGTCTTGTAGACGCGGCGTGAAATGAGGGCATCGAACACATCGGCCAGAGCCATCAGCCGGGCGGGGATGGGGATGTCTTCTCCTTGCAGTCCCTCCGGATAACCGCTGCCATCCCACTTCTCGTGGTGGTAATGCGCGATCTGCATCGCCATGTCGAGAAAGTCGACACGGCGGTCGGCATTGTGCAAGGCCCGTTCGATGGCCATGGCACCCAGTATGCTATGGGTCATCATGATGGCCCATTCCTCTTCCGTCAATTTTCCGGGCTTGAGGAGAATGTGATCGGGGATGCCGACTTTGCCAATGTCGTGCAGCGCGGCGGATTTGGCCGTCAGCTCGACGGCCTTGTCGGTCAAGAAGCCTGCGAAGCTGGGATGGAGCTGCAAACGCTTTGCCAGTATGCGTACGTATTTCTGCGTGCGGCGAATGTGGTTGCCGGTCTCGGTGTCGCGCGTTTCGGCAAGTTCCGCGAGGGCGTTGATGGTAAGGTCCTGGACCAGTAGGGTGTCTTGCATGCGTCGCATCACCTCGGCTTCCAGATAGATGTTCTGGTTGCGCAACAAGTCGCGTGCGCGCTTGAGTTCAAGCTGGGTGCGCACGCGTGCCAGCACAATCGGCGGACTGTAAGGTTTGGCAATGTAGTCAACCGCGCCGAGCGCCAATCCTTTCTCTTCGTCATCCGCAGAATCCAGGCCGGTGACAAAAATGACCGGAATATCGAGGGTATCCGGATTTTCATGCAGGCGAGCGAGTACGCCGTAGCCATCCATATGCGGCATCAGCACGTCGAGCAGGATCAGATCGGGTTTCGGGGTGCTGGCGGAAATTTGCAGCGCTCGCTCCCCGGAAGGCGCTGCCAGAACATTGTGATGAGGTTGGAGCAGGTTGCCAAGGATACCCAGATTCGCAGTGTCGTCGTCCACGATGAGCACAGTTGCCCGCAACGGGCGGGTTTGTGTGAAGAAGCTGCTCACATCGAGAGCTTGCATAAGGTATCCCTGTTACGTGGCGAATCCTCCTGGGACAATATTGTTTTATACGTTTTTCGCTGTGCTAAAAACAAGGAACGAAATACAGACACTCCGTGTATGCCGAACCTTGCCGATACAGCGCTTTTGGTCTATGTGCCAAACGCTTTGCATCTTCCTCTATACCTCATGCCTGTGCATTACGTAGAAATACATAGAGGGTGTTTTGCGATGATGGAATCGCCTTTCTGTACTGCAAAAACGAGGGGGCAAAATTCCAGATGGCGAAGGTTGCCGTGGTCGGCACGGTGCGCAAGCGAACCCTGCGCGTTGTATGGATATGGACGGGCAGGCGGAACCGGAAAATTTCACAAACTTGGCCGATATGCGAGTAAGGCCGACAAACGGCCTGCCCGAGACTTGCCGCCATGCCAATCATTCAGCTCACAGTCTTATCCAGCCCCGTTTCGACGCGTGATAAACGAATATGCCGAACAACACGGCGATGCCCACGTTCCAGATGGCGAAGGCGGCCGTGGTCAACACGACGAGGCGGTCTGCCTTGTCGTGACCGCCATCCTTGCCGCCCAGCGCGAGTTGCACGCCGGCCAGAAACAGGATGACGCCCAGCACTGCGGGCGGAAACAGCTTGAACAGCAATGCCACCGAGTCCCCGAGAAACAAGCCTGTCGCCAGCAGAACCACGCCGAGCATGATGGACGAGCCGCCGGTATGCGCGCCGAACCTGACATGTCCGGCCATGCCGCCTGCGCCGTGGCACATGGGTATGCCGCCGATTGCGCTCGACCACAAATTCATCACGCCCGTGGAAAAGGCCACACGCTTTTCGGTAACCGGACGGTCCGGAAACAATCGGTTGTTTTCGTCTTTGATCGAGAGCAGCGCGTTGCCGAAGGTGAGCGGCAGTTGCGGCAACGCGAGGAAGACGGCGCCGACCCAGAGGTCGTTCCAGGTGAGTGTCGGCCATGAGAATGCGGGCAGGTGGGGCGAGAAACGGATGGCGGCGAGTTCGTGGGCGAGTGTCGGCTGGTTGATCAGCGCAATGACTGCTCCGACGGTGAGCAGCACCACCATCGCCGGAAAACGCGAACGCGCCAGCAGCACCAAAGTTAGAACGAGCAGGGCGGCGCCTGTCCATGGGCTCTGCGCCATCATGCGGATGCCTTCGAGCATGAAGCTGAATCCGAGTCCCATCACTACCCCCACCAGTGCAGGACGCGGTACCCAGCGCGCAAGGCGGTGCGCAAGGCCGGTCGCGCTGAGCAGCAGCCAGAGCAGCCCGGTCACCACACCGGCGCCCATCACTGTGGAGGAGGTCAGCGCCGCCATCTGGCTTGTTTGGGTAATGGCTGCGGCACCAATGGCCTTCATCGGTTGTACCGGGAACGGGGTGCGGTAGATCCAGCCGACTATGATCAAGGTTGAACCGAAGGCAAGCAGGATGCCGCTGGGGTCCATCTTCAGGATTGAGATATACGCGGCGACGAAGGGGATCAATGTGCCGAGGTCGCCGAAGGCACCGGCCAGTTCGTGCAGGTCGAAGCGGTTTTTGGTGGGGGTGGTTGTTGCGTTCTGATCCATGTTGAGTTCCATGCTTTGAAGCTGTTTGCTGTGCAGTCCAAATAGTGAACCTGTCTCAACATTCCGGGGAGGGCCGGGGTGGGGTAGAAACGTTACTCCCTCACCGATTCAACCCCCATCCTAGCCTTCCCCCTGCCAGGGGGAAGGGACGGTTTCGCGGTGTTGTGTAGGTGCGAATTAAATCGCACAAAACGAGATGATAGTGCGAAAGAATT
>JAUSBC010000026.1 GCA_030652215.1 Sideroxyarcus sp. | reverse complement strand
ACCGGCCCGAAACACCTGGCCGTGAAGATCACCCGCGCCAAGCTGGAAAGCATCGTGGAAGACCTGGTCGCACGCACCATCGAGCCGTGCAAGATCGCGATGAAGGATGCCGGTGTTTCCAACGCCGACATCGCCGACGTGATCCTGGTCGGTGGCCAGACCCGTATGCCGATGGTTCAGGAAAAAGTTAAGGAGTTCTTCGGCAAGGAAGCACGCAAGGACGTGAACCCGGACGAAGCCGTGGCGGTTGGCGCAGCTATCCAGGGCGGCGTGCTGCAGGGCGAAGTGAAGGACGTGCTGCTGCTGGACGTGACCCCGTTGTCGCTGGGTATCGAGACCATGGGTGGCGTGATGACCAAGCTCATCAAGAAAAACACAACGATTCCTACCAAGGCATCGCAGGTGTTCTCCACTGCGGATGACAACCAGTCCGCCGTGACCATCCACGTGCTGCAAGGCGAACGCGAAATGTCCTCCGGCAACAAGAGCCTGGGCCAGTTCAACCTGTCCGACATCCCGCCCGCACCGCGCGGCATGCCGCAGATCGAAGTGACCTTCAATATCGACGCCAACGGCATCCTGCATGTGGCCGCCAAGGACAAGGCCACCAACAAGGAAGCCAACATCACCATCAAGGCCAGCTCCGGTTTGAGCGAGGACGAGATCAACCGCATGGTGGCCGATGCCGAAGCCCACGCTGACGAAGACAAGAAGGCCGTGGAACTGGTGACGTCGCGCAACCAACTGGACGCGCTGATCCACTCGACCAACAAGTCGATGAAGGAATACGGCGAGCACCTGACTGCGGACGAAAAGTCGGCCATCGAAGCCGCCATCAAGGAAGCGGAAGGCGTGGTGAAGGGCGACGACAAGGCCGCCATCGACGCCAAGGCCGAAGCACTGGCCACCGCGGCGCAGAAGCTGGGCGAAAAGATGTACGCCGCCGAGCAAGCCAAGAATCAAGGCGCACAAGGCGGTGCACAACCCGAAGCCAAGGCCGACGAAGGCGACGTGGTGGATGCCGAGTTCACTGAGGTGAAGGACAAAAAGTAAGGAGCGCGGATTGAGGATTGAGGATCGAGGAAGCTCACCAGCTCTTCGATCCTTTTCCTTTTGCAGCAGCACCGTAGGATGGGTTGAGCGTAAGCGATACCCATCAATGAATACAAAGATGATGGGTATCGCGTTGCTCAACCCATCCTACAGTCACTATTAACGACCATGTCCAAAAAAGATTACTACGAAGTCCTCGGCGTCAACCGCGACGCCTCCGAGGAAGAGATCAAAAAGGCTTATCGCAAACTGGCGATGAAGCACCATCCCGACCGCAATCCGGATAACCCGAAAGCGGAGGAGCACTTCAAGGAAGCGAAGGAAGCCTACGAGACGCTGTCCGACGGACAGAAACGCGCGGCGTACGACCAGTACGGCCACGCGGCATTCGAAGCGGGCGGCATGGGCGGAGGCAATCCCTTCGGTGCGGGCGGCGCGGGTGCGCAGGGCTTCGATTTCGGCGACATCTTCGGCGATATCTTCGGCGGCGGACGCGGCGGGCGCTCTCAAGCGCATCGCGGCGCCGACTTGCGCTACAACATGGAAATCACGCTGGAAGAAGCGGCACGCGGCGCGGAGAAACAGATACGCATTCCCGTCATGGACGAGTGCGAGACCTGCAGCGGTTCCGGCGCCAAACCCGGCACTTCAGCCACCACCTGCCAGACCTGTGCGGGCCACGGCCAGGTGCGCATGCAACAGGGCTTCTTCTCCGTGCAACAGACTTGCCCGCGCTGCCACGGCAGCGGCAAGCAGATCAGCTCGCCATGCAAAGACTGCCAGGGCACAGGACGCGTGAAGAAACACAAGACGCTGGAGATCAAGATCCCCGCCGGCATCGACAGCGGCATGCGCCTGCGCCACAGTGGGCACGGCGAAGCGGGCTCGCACGGCGCGCCGCACGGCGATTTGTATGTCGAGATTCACATCAAGCCGCACAGCGTGTTCCAGCGCGACGGCGACGATCTGCATTGCGAAATGCCGATCAGTTTCGCCACCGCAGCACTGGGCGGGGAAATCGAGATACCCACGCTGGACAGCAAGGCCAGCATCAAGATCCCCGCCGAGACGCAAAGCGGCAAGATCTTCCGTTTGCGCGGCAAAGGCATCAAAGGCATGCGCACCCACACCCACGGCGACCTGCATTGCCATGTGGTGGTGGAAACGCCGGCCAGCCTGACCGAGCGCCAGAAGGAATTGCTGCGCGAGTTCGAGTCGATCAGCCAGAAAGACAGCGCACGGCACAGTCCGCGCGCCAAATCGTGGATGGGCAAGGTGAAGGACTTCTTCGGTCAGTGAGCCCGATGTAATCCTGTGCAAGGACGCGGCAATTTGTTTTATGATTCGCCGCATCCTATCTTCAATTGCACAAGGAGCCTCACATGAGCGCCACGCTAATCCTGCTCGGCATCTGCATCGTCGTCCTGATCTATACCGTCAGCCTGTACAACAATCTTGTCAGCCTCAAACACGCCGTAGGCAAGGCCTGGGCCAACATCGACGTGCTGCTCAAGCAGCGCCACGACGAACTGCCCAAGCTGGTCGAAGTCTGCAAGCAATACAAGCAGTTCGAGCAGGAGACCCTGCAGCGCGTGATCGAGGCGCGCTCCATGGTGCAGACTGCGCGCCAGGACCAGGATGTCGAGGCGCTGGGCAAGGCCGAGGGCATGTTGCGCATGGGACTGGGTAACATCTTTGCGGTGGCAGAAGCCTACCCCGAACTGAAGACCAACCAGAACTTCATGCAACTGCAGACCCGCATCACCGGGCTGGAGAACGGCATCGCCGACCGCCGCGAGCTGTACAACGAATCGGTGAACATCTACAACGTGGGTATCGAGCAGTTCCCTGCCGTACTCATCGCCAACATGTTCGCCTATGCCGAAAAACCCCTGCTGGAATTTTCCGCCGCCGAAAAAACGGATGTGGATATGAAGACGCTGTTTAGCTAGGACAAGCAACTTAACCCATACCAAAAAGGAACACACACCATGAAAAAACTGCTCGCATTGCTCTGCACACTAGGCCTCGCACAACCCGCCATGGCAGCAGACATCTCCACCCTGAACCTGTTGACTCAGGCCGATTTTAAAACGCTTTCCGAAGACCTCGGTGCCGCCCTCAGCTACAAACCCATCACCCCGGCCGAGGCGTTGGGCACCACCGGTTTCGACATGGGCATCGAAGTCACCCAGACCGACACTTCCAATAGCGCCCAGATATGGAAAAAAGCCACCGGCGGCGGCGACGATATCAGCAAGGTGTACGTGCCCAAGCTGCACATCGCCAAAGGCCTGCCTTTCGGCATCGACATCGCCGCGTTCTATTCCAAAATCCCCAGCACCAACATCTCGCTGACCGGCGCCGAATTGCGCTATGCCATCGTGGACGGCGGCATCGCCATGCCCGCCGTCGCGGTGCGCGGTTCCTACACCAAGCTGGGTGGCGTGGACCAATTGTCGCTGAACACCAAGGGCCTGGACGTTTCGATCTCCAAGGGTTTCGCCATGTTTACGCCCTACGCGGGCGTGGGCCAGGTCTGGGTCAATAGCACCGCCAGCGTCAATGGAGATGGCGGCGTCACGCTGTCTGAAAAATTCAGCCAGAGCAAAGTATTCGTCGGCGCCAACCTGAACCTCGGCTTCACCAATGTCGCGGCCGAAGTGGACAAGACCGGCGGCATCCAGTCGGTCAGCATCAAACTGGGGTTCCGTTTCTAACTTACCGCCCCTGCTGCGCTTAACTCCACGCGGACGTCGATGCTGACCAAACTGCGCCGCGAATATTCGCAGTTCGTCACCTCCGGCGGACAGCTCGTACTGCTGTTCGTCGGCATCAAGATGGAATCGCGCATCGGCTGGCTGTGGTGTCTGGCGCTCATGTCCTGCATCAGCCTGTTCGCCTGGTATTCGGCGCTGCATCGTCTGCGTGCCATCAGCGGCACGCCGACCTCGCGCATCGGGTCGGCCGCGCAGGGCTATGTCGAGCTGATCGGGCACGGCGAAGCGTACGGAACGCCCCTGCTTTCCAGATACTCCCTCCTGCCCTGCCTGTGGTGCCGCTACAAACTCGAACGCCGCAGCAGCGACAACAAGGGCTGGCAAACCGAAGAGTCGGGCGAAATCAGCGCGCCTTTCCTCATCGACGACGGCACCGGCAAGTGCGTGGTCGACCCGCAGGGCGCGGAGATCCTCACGCGGCACAAGGACAGCTGGACGCTGGCGGGCAAACGCTACACCGAGTGGCGACTGCTGGATATCGACTTCATCTACACCCTGGGTGAATTCAAGACCGTGGGCGGCAGCAATACCACGCTCACCCACGACGAACTGGTCAAGCGGGTCCTGTCCGAATGGAAGATGGACAACGAGGACTTGATGAAACGCTTCGACCTCAACAACAACGGCGTGCTCGACATGCAGGAATGGATGCTGGCGCGTTCGGCCGCCAAGCGCGAGGCGGAAAAGCGCCTGATCGAAGCGCTTGCCGAGCCCGACACCAATTTCATGCTGCAGCCGCACGACGGCCGCCTGTTCCTTATCAGCAATCTGGATCACGGCAAGCTCGCGAACCGCTATCTGTTCTGGGCATGGGCCCACATCGCGATCCTTTTCGGTTCCCTGGCCGGCGTGGCCTGGCTCCTCAACAATGTGCAATTCCAATAATCCTGGGCTGACCTTGTCCTCGATGCGGCGTTTCTTCCTGCTGATTGCCGCCGTCGTTCTGCTCTCCGCCTGCGGCAAAGCGAAAGAGGAAGCTATCGCTCCCGGCAGTCGCGTGCTGGCGCTGGGGGACAGCCTCACCGCAGGGGCCGGCGTGGTGCAGGAGGAAGCCTGGCCGCATCTGCTGGCGGCCCGGACCGGGTGGATCGTCGTGAATGGCGGCGTAAGTGGTGACACCAGCGCTGCCGCATTGCAGCGCTTGCCCGCACTGCTGGAGGAGTACAAGCCTGCGCTGGTATTGGTGACGCTGGGCGGCAACGACATGCTGCACCACCTGCCGCAGACGGAAACCGTGGCCAACCTGAAGCAGGCAATCGCGCAGATTCACGCCCGCGGTGCGAAAACAGTGCTGCTGGCAACGCCGCAACCCAGCCTTGCAGGCGCCGTGTTTCGCAATCTGTCGGCGCCCGATTTCTACCGTGAGGTTGCAGAGGAACAGCAGGTTCCGCTGATCGAGGATGCCGTGGCCGACGTGCTCTCCGATCCGCAATTGAAGGGTGACCCCCTGCACCCCAATGCGGCGGGACACGCGCTGTTGTCTGCCAAAATTCACGCCGCCCTGCAGTCCATCGGCTACGCGCATTAGCCGCCGGAATCCACTTCTCGCCCCGCCCGGTTGTTCCGGGCTTTTCGTAACAACCTCGCGGTCAGCGCGGTTAATACTCAGCGGCATCGGCGTACAATCCATTCCACTACACAGAGCGCGCCCGTAACAATAATTGACGCATGCACAGGTCATCAAGCGCGCCTACATAGGAGGAAGCATGACCCCGCAACAAATATTCCACCCCGCGCGGTGGAAGTGTTCTGCCGCACCCAACGCCCGTGCACATTCGACCGTAAGCAATCCCGCTATCGGCATCGCCCGCAAGGCGCCCGGCTCTGCCCTCAACATTGCATCAAGGACAGACCGGGAACCATGACCAAAGCTTTACGCGCCAGGAAAATCGCGTTGCTGGTCATCCTGCTGTCCCTCGTGGCGAGCGGGCTGTACTGGTGGCAGTTGTCCAATAGCGGAAACCAGTTGCGCACGGAAACGGTGGCGCAGGCCCAATTGCGGGCGAGGCAACTGAACGGCGCGGTGGCCGAACAGGTCGCCATCCTGATCCGCTACGTTGACTTTGCCGCACAGGAACTGGCGGAGGCTTATACGCCCGGCAGGACGGCGGAATTCGCCATACACACACGCAAGGTCGAGCAACGTTTTCCGGCCAAGTCCCTGCTGCAGCTCGCCGTCATCGATGCCCGGGGTTATCTGGCCTACTCCACGCTGGGCATGAAGGAGCGGGTGTTTCTGGGCGACCGGGAGCACTTCAAGGTACACCTCGGTAGCGTCACGCCGTCGCTGTTTGTGAGTGCGCCGGTGCTGGGCCGCGTTTCCAGGCAATGGTCCATCCAGTTTTCAAGACCCATCTGGCGCAACGGCCGCTTCGAGGGCGTGCTCGTGATTTCCCTGTCGCCGGAATATCTGCATAAAACCCTGACCGCGCTGTCCCTGGCCGACGACGACTCGATTGCGATCATCCGCCAAAGCGGCGAATACCTGGCGCGCAACACCGGCATGGAGAGGGCCTTGGGCAGAAGCGTGACGGACAGCCGGGGTTATCTCGGAGCGGACGCCCCGCGCAGCGGCGCGTTCAGAGATGCGGCCAAATTCGACAAGATCGTCCGACTCTACCAATGGCAGCGCCTGGACGCGGCGCCGGTCGTCGTCGTGCTGGGCCTCAGCGAAGCAACCTTGCTGCAACCCGTGGAAGCAGTCATTGCCGACAATCTCCGGCAGGCCGCCGCCGCCACAGTCATCCTCTGGCTGTTCACATTCGGCGCGGTTGCACTGCTGCTGCGACTGAACGCGCAGCAAAAGCAGATTGTCGAGCGCGCCGAGCAACTGCAATTGGCGGACAAGGAATTGAAGGCGAGCGAAAAGCGCCTGCGCACCATCATCGAAACCGAACCGGAGTGCATCAAGGTCGTCGACAGCAAGGGATGTCTGCTGGAAATGAACGCGGCGGGTCTGGCCATGCTGGAAGCCGATTCCCTTGAGGAGGCACAACAAAAAAACATCATCGACTATGTCGATCCGGAATACCGCGACGCGTTCATGTCCCTGCATCAAAGAGTGCTGAATGGCGAAAACGGAATCCTGCGTTTCCAAATCACCGGACTCAAGGGGAACACACGCTTTCTGGAAACGCACGCCACGCCCATGCGGGATGCAAACGGCGACATCTCATTGTCGCTTGGCATCACCCGCGACATCACCGCAAGCAAACTTGCCGAACGACAACTGCGCGTTGCTGCGACCGCCTTCGAATCGCAGGAGGGCATGCTGATCACCGATGCCGACAACACTATCCTGCAGGTGAACAATGCGTTTACCGCCGTCACCGGTTACACGGCAGCAGAAGTCGTCGGCAGGAATCCGCGCGTACTCGGCTCCGGCCGGCACGATGACAGTTTCTATGCGGCCATGTGGCGCAGCATCAACAGTACCGGCGCATGGCGCGGCGAAATCTGGAACAAACGCAAAAACGGGGAGATCTATCCCGAGTTTATTTCCATCTCTGCGGTGAAAGACGCCAACGGCACCGTCACGAACTACGTCGCCGCCCTGACCGACATCACCAAGAGCAAGGCGTCTGAAGAAGCGATCAAGAATCTGGCGTTCTTCGACCCGCTCACCGGACTGCCCAACCGCCGCCTGCTGCAGGACCGCCTGCAACAGGCGCTGGCTTCCAGCGGACGGAGCGGCAAGCAAGGCGCAATCCTGTTCATCGACCTGGACAATTTCAAGACCCTCAACGACACGCTGGGCCACGACATCGGCGATTTGCTGCTGCAGCAGGTCGCACAGCGTCTCGTGGCCTGCGTGCGCGAAGGCGACACGGTGGCCCGCATCGGCGGCGACGAGTTCGTGGTGATGCTGGAAGACCTGAGCGCTCAGGAACTGGAAGCAGCCGAGCAGACCAAAGGGATAGGCGCGAAAATCATCGAACGCCTGAACCAGCCCTACACGCTGGGCGCGTACGAATACCACAACACACCCAGCATAGGTGCGGCCCTGTTCATCGACCACCAGCAGCCGCTGGAGAACCTGCTGAAACAGGCCGACATCGCCATGTACCAGGCCAAGAAAGCCGGCCGCAACACGCTGCGCTTCTACGACCCGCAGATGCAGGACATCATTAATGCGCGCGCGGCCCTGGAAAACGAATTGCGCAAGGCGCTCGCCAACCAGCAGTTCCAGCTGTACTACCAGACTCAGGTAAACAGCGCGCAGCGCATACTGGGCGCTGAAGCGCTGATCCGCTGGCACCACCCGGAACGCGGGCTGGTGTCTCCCGTCGAATTCATTCCGCTGGCCGAAGAAACCGGCCTGATCTTGCCCATCGGGCATTGGGTGCTGGAAATGGCCTGCGCCCAATTGAATGCCTGGCAACGGGATGCGCTCACGCGCGACCTCGTGCTGGCGGTGAACGTCAGCGCCAAGCAATTCAGTCAGGAAGATTTCGCCGCCCAGGTGCAGGCCACCGTGCAGCGCCATGCCATCAACCCGGCGCGTCTCAAGCTGGAACTGACCGAAAGCATGCTGCAGGACAATATCGAAGACACCATTTCGACCATGAACGCCCTGAAAGCGGCCGGCATCCAGTTTTCACTGGACGACTTCGGCACCGGTTATTCGTCGCTGCAGTACATCAAACGTTTGCCGCTCAACCAGCTCAAGATCGACCGCTCGTTCGTGCGCGACATCGTCACCGACCACAGCGACAAGGCGATTGCGAACACCATCATTGCCATGGCGCGAAGCCTGGGGCTGGATGTCATTGCCGAAGGGGTGGAGACGGAAGAACAGAGGCAGTTCCTGCTGGCCACGGGCTGCATGCATTTCCAGGGATACCTGTTCAGCAAACCTGTGCCGATCGAAGAATTCGAGGCGCTGCTGAAGGATGCAGCAGCGGTCAGACCTTACATCGCGGCGTAGCGTTTCTTCGCTGCCAGCGCGTTTACGATATAGCCGCGCGTCTCCGCGTAGGGCAGCTTGGTGCGCAACGCGTTGTAGACCTCGTCCGGCGGCATGGAATTGATCCTGTCCAGCGCATCCTCCTGCCGCGCCTTGCCGCTCAGCTTGCTGAACGCGCGAAACACATTGGAGGGGCCGGTGTTGTAGGCGGCGATGGCGCAGTATTCGCGCGATACCGCATTGCGTATCTGGCGCAGGGGACTGTCGTTGAGCAGCACGCCGAGATAGGTCGCCCCCAGTTCGATGTTGTTGTCGGCATTGAACAGGTATTCCTTGCTAGGCATCACATCTTCGCCCTTGGCCTTGCGATACGCCTCGCGCCCGCCGCTGGAAGGCACCAGCTGCATCATGCCGTAGGCCGGCGCACTGGAAACCGCATAGGGATTGAACGAGCTTTCGATTTTGATGATGGCGAAAATCAGGCTGCGGCTGACCTGCGTGCCTGCGGAGTGCCTGCGCACTATTTCGGCGTATTCCAGCGCGCGTTTGTCGATGTGCGCGTTCACCATATTCATCTGCACGTAGAGCACGTTCTTGCTTGTGCCGTCAACGTCGATGCTGCGGCTCTGCAATTTGTTGGCGACCAGGAAATCGGCGTAGCGGTCGATATCCTCGCGCGACTTGAGCACCACGTTGTTCTGGTCCACCACCAGTTCCTGCAGATAGGGCTTGCCGCCGAGTTCGATTTCCTTGTCCGAAAACAGATCGACCGAACCCGGATCGTCCGGCGTCAGCAAGGCGACCACGGCTGCATTGCGCAGTTTTTCGCGGGCTTTTTCCTCGTCCAGATGCTCGATCAGCACCGTGCCCGCGTCGTAATCCACCACCACGCGGTTCTTGTAGTTCTCGGTGTACTTCACGTAGCGCGTGCGGGTCGGCAGGGTGCCGGATTCGCGCTTGCCCCACTTGGCGCCGCTTTCCTTCTGCACGTTGCCCATCAGGCGGTCGTATTCCGATTTGACCTTCTTCAGGTCGGCAATGATCAGTTCCGGATTGTATTTGTAGGAATTCGCGCGGCGCGCGGCCATGCTCTTGACGGCCTGCTCGGGATCTTTCGACAGCGCAACCTGCAGCATTTGATTGGTGGTACACGCGGGCAAGCAAAGCGAACCAACTGCAATCAGCATCACTCCGGTTTTGATCTTCATCGCGACTCCCTGCTTGTTTCCTATCCGTAGGGCAAGCGCCCTACCTGTTCTCCAGCGCCTCCCAGCGCGCCATCAACTCCAGCAATTCATCCTCGATTTTTGCCGCACGTTCATGCAACTGTTTGGCATGGGACGGATTGTCGCGAAACAGCGTTCCCGAGCCAAGCGCCGCCGTAATGTCTTCCTGCTCTCGTTCCAGCGCTTCGACGCGCTTCGGCAACTCGTCCAGTTCTTTCTGTTCCTTGAAACTGCGTTTGCTGGCCGCCTTCGGTTTTTCTTCCGGCGCTTTGGCGGTGGGCTTGGCAAGCGCGGTTTCCGGTTTCTTCTGCGCGGCCTCGAATTTTTTCACACGTACCCAGTCCTCGTAACCGCCGACATATTCCATCAGCTTGCCGTCGCCCTCGAAGGCGATCACCTGTGTCACCACGTTGTCGAGGAACGCGCGGTCATGGCTGACCAGAAACAGAGTGCCCTGATAGTTGGCCAGCAGTTCCTCCAACAGCTCCAGGGTCTCGATGTCGAGGTCGTTGGTCGGCTCGTCCAGCACCAGTACGTTGGAAGGCTGCGTGAACAGGCGTGCCAGCAGCAGGCGGTTGCGTTCACCGCCGGAAAGAGACTTCACCGGCGAGCGTGCGCGTTCCGGCGCGAACAGGAAATCGCCAAGGTAGCTGATAACGTGTTTCTTCGCCCCGCCGATCTCGATGAAATCCGAACCCTGGCTGATGGTGTCGCCCAGCGTGGCGTTGTCGTCAAGCTGCGCGCGCAACTGGTCGAAATAAGCCACGCTGATCTTGGTGCCCAGCTTCACCGTGCCGGAATCCGGCGCCAATTCGCCCAGTATGATCTTGAGCAGCGTGCTCTTGCCCGCGCCGTTGGGGCCGAGCAAACCGATCTTGTCGCCGCGCTGGATGCGGCAGGAGAAATCGTCGACGATTTTGCGCTCGCCGTAAGTCTTGCAGACATGCTCCAGCTCCGCCACCAGCTTGCCGGAACGGTCGCCCGCATCCAGACTCATCTCGACCTTGCCGACCTTCTCGCGCCGCGCTGCACGCTCCAGGCGCAACGCTTCCAGTCGCAGCACGCGCCCCTCGTTGCGCGTGCGCCGCGCTTTCACGCCCTGGCGTATCCACACTTCTTCCTGCGCCAGCACTTTGTCGAACTTGGCGTTGACCACCGCCTCGTCCGCCAGATTGCGTTCCTTGATTTTCAGGTAGGCGGCAAAGTTGCCGGGGAAGCTGCCGAGGATGCCTCTATCCAGTTCGACGATGCGCGTGGCGACGTTGTCGAGAAAACGCCGGTCGTGCGTGACGAACAACACGCTGCCGCGAAAATCTTTCAACAATCCTTCCAGCCATTCGATCGAAGAAAAATCCAGGTGGTTGGTCGGCTCGTCCAGAATCAACACCTCCGGCTCAGCCACCAGCGCCTGCGCCAGTGCCACGCGCTTGCGCACACCGCCGGAGAGCGAACCCACCAATGCTTCCGGGTCGAGTTCCAGACGCTGGATCGCGGTCTCGATGCGCGCCTGCACCGCCCAGCCGTTCTGCGCTTCCAGCGCAGTCTGCAGCGGCTGCATGGCTTCCAGCAGTTTCTCGTAATCGGCATCCGGCTCGCCCAGTTGGTGCGAGAGGTGATGGTAGTCGGAGATGATCTGGTGCAACTCGCCCAAGCCGCGCGCCACTTCGTCGAACACGGTGGCTTCGGGATGCAACACCGGCTCTTGGCTTACATAGCAGATGCGTGTGGTGGGTTGCCGCCACAGCGTGCCGTCATCGAGAGCTGCCTGATTTGCAAGTACCTTGAGCAGGGTAGATTTGCCGCCCCCGTTACGTCCGATCAGGCCGACGCGTTCGCCCTCGTCGAGTTGAAAGTCCACATGGTCCAGCAGGGCGACGTGACCGAAGGCGATACTCGCCTTATCTAACGTGATGTACGGCATTTATTGTTTTTCTTCCTGCGGCAAAGTGGATTGATAGATGAGCGAGAACCCGACGGCGAAACCGGCCATCGCCAGATAACCAAACGGGGTGGTGATTTTTTCCAATATCAGATGGGTGTTGTGGTCCGTGATGGCCGCCTCGAAGAACTTGAACACGAACACCATGCTCGCCATGATATTGGCGGCCAGCAGAAAGCGGTGGCCGATCCCGTATCCGTTTCCTTCCGGCCTCCCCTGAAGCGGCAAAGCACGCATGAAGTGCCAGACCAGGAAAATGGCAAACAGCAGCAGCAACGCGCCGACGATGCGCCCCGGAATAAAGCCCACCTGAGTCGCAACGCCCAGCATTTGCAACACCAGATTTCCGGCTGCGGCTATCCAGGCCATCGCCATCGTTTCAAACGCAAAGAACCATGCAAAATAGACATTCAAATTCGGATACTTCATTACTTGCCTTTCCCGGTTAATAGCTTCAAATCTTCGATAATCTCGGTCGAGTGTCGCGACGTCTCCACCTTCAAATACACTTTGGCGACCTTGCCCTGCGGGTCGATCAGAAAGGTGTAGCGCCTGGCGATCTTGAACAGACCCAGATTCCGCAACGCGCCGTAGCCTGCCGCCACCTCGGCGGACTTGTCCGCCAGAAGCGGAAACGGCAAATGGTATTTTTTGGCAAACTCGGCGTGACTCTCGCTGTCGTCCACGCTCACGCCCACCACCTGCGCGCCCAATGCCGTCAGCTTGTGCAAGTCGTCGCGAAAAGCGCAAGCCTCCTCAGTACAGCCCGGCGTGTCGTCCTTGGGGTAAAAGTACAGCACCAGCCATTTGCCCGCGTAGTCCTGCAAGCGATGCGGCTTGCCATCCTGGTCCGGCAAATTGAAATCGGGAGCCGCCTCCCCCACCTTGGGCACCTCACCCGCACGCGCCATCTGGACCAGCAACAGCGCCAGTGCGGCGAACAAACCTGACAAGATTAGCCATTTCATGATGATCTCCTCGTGTCGAATCTGCGAGGACGGGATTTTACGTTAGAATGCGGCCTCTTCAGCTTCAATCACGCAAGTCCTCGTAGTTAAATGGATATAACCGGCCCCTCCTAAGGGTCAATTACAGGTTCGATTCCTGTCGGGGACACCAAGCTGGCACAACGCACCGGGAGTTCCGTCATGCACGACCCTGGCTCCAAGCACTCTTCGCACCGCGACATTCTCAGGATCGTCCTGGTCTACGCCGTTTTCGGCGGGGTGTGGATCGTGCTGTCGGACTGGGCGGCGGAACGCTTGTTCGAGGATATGAAGTTCCTGCATGTCGTCCAGACCCTCAAGGGCTGGCTATTCGTCGGCGTCACTTCGCTACTGCTGTATTTCCTGCTCGGCACCCTGCACGGCGAGCGCGAAACGGGCCGCGCAGCGCAGCGCTATACCTCGCTCGTCAACTGGCCGCGCTGGCAACTCTACCTGTTCGCGGTAGCGATGACTGCGGCGACGCTGCTGATCCGCGAAAGCATCGTCATATCCTTCGGCGAGCGCCCGATGCTGGTGCTGTTCATGTTCCCCATTATCCTCAGCGCCGCGCTCGGCGGGCTCGGGCCCGGCGCTTTCGCCACCCTGCTCTCTGCGCTGCTGGCCGCCTGGTTCGCCCTGCCCCCTGCCGGCAGCTTGCGCATCGAACACCCGTACGACCTGTTCCAGCTCGGCTTCCTCGTCGGCGACGGGCTGCTGGTGAGCTTCCTGAGCCGCATGCTGCACGACGCCCGCTACCGCTCGGAAGCGGAACGGCAGCGCGCCGAAACCAGCCTGGCCGAAAAATCCCAAGCCATGCAGTTGCTGAGCGGCATTGCCGAAAGCTCAACCGATGCCATTTTTGCCAAGGATATCGAAGGCCGCTTCATCTTGTTCAACCCGGCATCCGAGCGTTATACCGGCAAGAAAGCGTTCGAGGTGCTGGGCCGGGACGAAACCGCAATCTTCCCGCCCGACATCGCCGAAAAAGTCATCGCCGACAACCGTCTGGTCATGCAAAGCAACAAAACAATAAGCCTCCAGGACGAAATCCCCACAGTGGACGGCAAGCGCACCTTTCTTGTCACCAAGGGGCCGTTGCACAACGCCGCAGGGGAAACCATCGGCCTGTTCGGCATCTCGCGCGACATCTCCGCCCTCAAGGCCACCGAAGCGGCATTGCGGCGCGAACGCGACCGCAACCAGCGCTACCTCGACAGCATCCAGAACATCATGGTCGCGCTGGATACGGAAGGGCGCATCAGCATGATCAGCCGCTACGGCTGCGAATTGCTGGGCTACCGCGAAAACGAGTTGCTGGGGCAAAACTGGTTCCACACCTGTTTGCCGAAACCGGAGGGCATGGAAAAGATCTATCCCCTGTTCCGCAAGCTGCTGGAGGGGAACCTGCAGGATACCGAATACGTCGAAAACGAAGTGCTGTGCCGCGACGGACAGCGCAAGATGATCGCCTGGCACAATACCAATTTCACCAACGAAGCGGGCAACATCGTCGGCATCCTGTGCTCGGGCGAAGACATCACCCAGCGCAGGCAGACCGAAGAATCGCTGCGCGAGAGCGAGGCAACTTACCGCTCGCTGTTCGAGCACATGCTCAACGGTTTCGCCTATTGCCGCATGCTGTATGCGAACGGCCGTCCCGACGATTTCATCTACCTCAGCGTGAACGAGGCGTTCGAAACCCAAACCGGCCTGAAAAACGTCGTCGGACGCAAAGTCTCCGACGTGATTCCCGGCATCCGCGAAACCGACCCGCAACTGTTCGAGGTTTACGGACGGGTCGCCGCAGGCGGCAAGCCCGAGCAGCTCGAGATCCACGTGCATGCGCTGGATTTGTGGTTCGAGATATCGGTGTACAGTCCGAAACCCGAACATTTCGTTGCCGTGTTCGATGCGATCACCGAGCGCAAGCGAGCGGAGAGCGAACTGCGCAAATCGAACGACCTGCTGCAATCCGTGGTGGAAAACGTGCCGTCGCGCATTTTCTGGAAAGACCGCGAGTCGCATTATCTGGGCTGCAATCTGAATTTTGCCCGCGATGCCGGCTGCTCCAGCGTGCAGGAACTGGTCGGCAAATCCGATTTCGAGATGGGCTGGAAAGACCAGGCCGAGTTGTACCGTGCTGACGACAAAGCCGTGATGGAGTCGGGCGTACCCAAACTCAACTTCGAAGAACCTTCCACCACACCAGACGGCAAAACAACCTGGTTGCGCACCTCCAAAGTGCCGTTGCTCAGCGACAGCAAACAGATCATCGGCATTCTGGGCGTTTACGAGGACATCACCGAACGCAAGCAGGCGGAAGACCAGTTGCGCAAACTCTCGCTGGCAGTGGAGCAAAGCCCGGAAAGCATCGTGATCACCGATCTCAAAGCCGACATCGAATACGTGAACGATGCTTTCGTGCGCAATACCGGCTACACCCGCGAAGAAGTCCTGGGCCGCAATCCGCGCATACTGCAGTCGGAAAAGACGCCGAAACACACCTACGATGCGCTGTGGGAAAACCTGAAAAACGGCAAAAGCTGGCAGGGCGAGTTCCTCAACAAGCGCAAGGACGGCAGCGAATATGTCGAGCTGGCCATCATCAGCCCCATCCACCAGCCGGATGGCAGAATCACGCATTATCTGGCCGTCAAGAAAGACATCACCGAACGGAAACGCGCCGAAGCCGAAATACACCGCCTGGCTTTTTACGACCCGCTCACCGGCCTGCCCAACCGCACGCTGCTGCTGGAACGCATGGCGCAGACGCTCGCCCTGACGCGCCGCGCCGGCCAGCACAGCGCACTGATCTCGTTCAACATCGACCGTTTCAAGACCGTCAACGATGCGGGCGGACAAACGCTGGGCGACGCGCTGCTCAAGGCGGTGAGCGAACGACTGGTCAGGTTGCTGCGCGACGACGACGTCGTGGCGCGTATCGCCGGCGACGAGTTCGGCATCCTGCTGACCGAACTCGCCCCGCAACAGCAAGCCGCCGCCCATCTCGCACTGCGCGTTTCGGAAAAGATACACACCAGCCTGCTGGAACCCTTCAACATCGGCCACGAACGCATCACGCTCACGGTTTGTCTCGGCATCGCGCTGTTCCCGGGCAGCGACGAAGACTCGCCGCTGGACATCCTGCGCCGCGCCAATACCGCCCTGCACCACGCCAAAACCCGCGGCCGCGGGCAAAGCGCGTTCTTCGAGGGCACGCTGGACGAGATCGCCAAGCAGCGCTTCGAAACCGAACGGGAACTGCACCAGGCCGTTGCCAACGACGAACTGCGGCTGTTCCTGCAGACACAGGTGGATGCAAGCGGCAAGGTGGTCGGCGCGGAGGCGCTGGTGCGCTGGCAGCACCCGCAGCGCGGCATGGTTCCGCCGGTCGCCTTCATCCCGATTGCGGAGGAATCGAACCTGATCATCGAGATCGACACCTGGGTTTTCACCCAAGTCTGCAAGCTGCTGGCACGCGAGGACATGGCCGTGCGGCCGATACGCATCGCGGTCAACATCAGCCCGCGCCATTTCCGGCAGGCCGATTTCGTCGACCAGATCAAGCAGGGACTCGCCGCCACCGGCGCCGACCCGACACACCTCACGCTGGAGGTGACCGAAGGCATGTTGATCGACAACATCAACGATGTGATCGCCAAGATGTCCGAGTTAAGCGCCTTGGGAATTCACTTCTCGCTGGATGACTTCGGCACCGGTTATTCCTCGCTGTCCTACCTCAAGCGCCTGCCCATCCACGAACTCAAGATCGACAAGAGCTTCGTCCAGGACCTGACCATAGATCCCGAGGACGACGCGCTGGTCGAGACCATACTCGCCGTGGCCAAGCTCATGCACCTCAAAGTGGTGGCGGAAGGCGTGGAAACCCTGGAACAGGCGGCTTTCCTCAACCTGCGCGGACTGGTCATCCATCAGGGCTATCTGTTCAGCAAACCGGAGCCAGCGGAAAATGTCATCGCGGGCTTCATGCATAGCTCGCCCTGAGCACTTCGTTCCGGAATTTCAGCATTCCCCCTCCTGCCTCCCCGAATTCAATCAAATCAATCCCTTGTGTCGACTATGGCTACTCGTGCTTTCCCCCCTTGACGGGGATATCGCGCGCAGGCGAATTGTTATAGATTCCTTTTGCTGTTCGGTCCATCGCAAGCCATGCAGCACGGAAACAGCCTCTGGAATCAATTTTCCGCCAATCAAAACGGGAGAGGGGAGGCTAAAAAAATAAGAACCATTGGGGAGAGTAATACATGCGCACCAATCAACCCGTCACCGGAAGCGAACACCCGTTTCCGCCTGGCAAGACCGTTATTTCCTATACCAATCTCAAAGGCCAGATCACCCGCGCCAACGATGCTTTCGTCGAGCTGTCCGGCTTCACCAGGGATGAACTGATTGGTCAGCCGCACAACATCGTGCGCCATCCGGACATGCCCGTGGAAGCTTTTCGCGACCTGTGGCATACGCTGGGGAAAGGTCGTCCGTGGAGCGGGCTGGTGAAGAACCGCCGCAAGAACGGCGACCATTACTGGGTGCGCGCCTATGCCTCGCCGTTGGCGGACGGCAGCGGCCATGTCTCGGTGCGCGTTGCAGCGGGTCGCGAGGAAATCAGCGCTGCGGAACAACTCTATGCCCGCATGCGCGGCAATGCCGGCATCCGGCTGGATGAGGGGCAGCCTGCCGACGGCGGACTGCTCGGCGGATTGGCGGGCGCATTCGGCAAGATGAGCATCGTATCGCGTCTGTGGATGCTGGCGCTGAGCGGGTTGCTCGGCTTCGTGGTGGCGGTCGCGATCGGCTGGCAGAGCCTGACCTCTTCGACGCAGGCACTGAAGACGGTATACCAGGACCGCGCCATCCCCATGTACGAACTGTCCAAGATCGATGCCGACAGCCGCAAGAACTTCTCCGAGGTGCTGCTGGCTTTCCAGCATGACCCGGCGGGACATCTGGCGGCAATCCACGACCACCCGCTAGACCGACACCTCACTGCGGTAAAGGAACGCCGGGCAGCCGGGGACGAGAGATGGCAAAAATACCTGGCGGCCGCACAGAGCCCGGATGAAAAGACTCTTGCCGCCGGGGTCACGGCCAAACGTGCCGCATGGCGCGCCAAACAGGATGAGGCGATAAACGCGCTGGCTGCGAAGAACTACAGTTCGACGATATTGGCCGCCTATCTCAAGGCGGGCCGCGAAGAGCGCCAGGCTCTGCACGACGCGATGGACAAATTAATCGTCTACCAGACCGAAATCGCCAAGGGCGAATATGAACGCTCGCTGCACGCCGCGAACGTCGGAACCACGATCTTCGCCCTGCTGCTCGCCTTGGGATCGCTGGCTTTGCTGGCGCAATCCTGGTTCCTCATCCGCAGGATCAAAGACGGCCTGCAGGCATCGAAGCAAGCCGCCAACGCCATCGCGGCGGGCGACCTGACCAAGCCGCTGCCTGCCTCAAGCAAGGACGAACTCGGCGACCTGGTCGCCTCGCTGTCGGTGATGCGCAACAACCTGCACGAGCTGGTCGCCAACGTGCGCGACGGAATCGCCGCGCTGAACCAGGCATCCGGCGATGTCTCCGCCTCGGCGCACAGCAGCTCCAAAGTGACCGAGATGCAATCCGAAGCCGCCTCCGGCATGGCCGCGGCGATGGAAGAATTGTCTGTGTCCATCGACCAGGTGAACGAACACGCCAACGACGCGCACAAGGTCAGCCAGACTTCCAGCGAACAGGCCAGCGAGGGCGGACGCATCATCCACAGCGCTGCGACCGAGATGGAGAACATCGCCACCGCAGTGAATAGCGTCGCCGGCACCATACGCGGACTGGAAGAGTATTCCCTGCAGATTACCGGCATCGTCAACACCATCCGCGACATCGCCGACCAGACCAACCTGCTCGCCCTCAATGCGGCCATCGAGGCCGCGCGCGCAGGCGAACAGGGACGCGGTTTCGCCGTGGTCGCCGACGAGGTGCGCAAGCTCGCCGAACGCACCGCCTCCTCGACCAAGGAGATCACCGGCATGATCGCCAAGATCCAGGATGGAACCAAACTGGCAGTGCGGGAGATGGAGGTCGGCGTCAAACGGGTCAGCGACGGGGTGGGACTGGCGCGTCAGGCGGGCAATTCGGTCGGCAGCATCCGCGATGCCGCCCGGCATGCCGCGAGTGCGGTGGACGACATCACCTCGGCGATACACGAACAATCAATTGCCGCGCGCGACATCGCACAACGCATCGAGAAGATCGCCCAGGGCACGGAAGAAAACAGCCAGGTCTCGACCCGGACTGCCGCCTCGGCCCGGCAAATGTCGGATCTCAGCAAACAGCTGGACGAACTGGCGTCGCGTTTCCGCATCGCCTGAACACTGCTTCCGGCCAGCCGTTCCCGGCAGGCCGGAAGCGTCCGGATCTTTGAGCCGGGCTGATTCCCTTGACCACTCTGGCGCCACAGCGCGCGCCGCTTATCCACATTTCTTGAATGGATATGCTAGGCTGCGCCCGATTGCACGGCAATCGTCCCACCATTAATTGTGAAAGGCACATCATGAAAATCGGTATCTCCCTGAAAAACCTGATGGTTGTTGCAACACTCGCCGTGCTGACCGGCTGCGCCTCGGTCCCGATGGCGCCGAAAGAACAGGATGCCGCCAGCAAGACCTTCAAGGCTCCCGCCTCCAACATGGCCGGCGTCTATATCTACCGCAACAGCTTTATCGGAAAAGCCCTCACCAAGCAGTTGTTGATCGACGGAGTCGTGATCGGCGAGACGGCAAACAAGGTTTATTTCCACAGGGAAGTTACGCCGGGCGAACATACGCTGGCGACCCAGGCGGAATTCGGCGAGAACGCCCTCAAGTTCAAGGCCGAGGCCGGAAAGAACTATTTCTTCCAGCAGTACATCAAGATGGGGACGTTCAAAGGCAGCGCCGGAATACAGGCCGTCAGCGAAGAGGAAGGAAAGCAGAACGTGCTGCAATGCAGCGAAGCCAAGTAACCGCCCTGCTGCAAATGGAACGGACGGTGCAGCGATGCTGCGCCGTCCGTTTTTTCATTGGGAACTTGCCGGATCAGTAAACGACTGGCACCCGCGCCGTCAGCGCGCACAACAACTCGTAACTGATCGTGCCCGCCGCGCGCGCCACGTCCTCCACCGGCAATCCCGCGCCCCATAACGTAACGGGACTGCCGACATCGGCATCCGGAAAACGGCTCAGACCCACGCTCAGCATATCCATGGACACGCGCCCCAGCGTGCGCGCGAGCTGCCCGTTCACCAGGATGGGCGTGCCGGTCGTCGCATGCCGCGGATAGCCGTCGGCGTAGCCGCAAGCCACAGTGCCGATGCGCATCGCCGCATCGGCGCGGTGCAGTCCGGCATAGCCGACGCGGTCGCCCGCCTTCAACTCTCGCACCGAGATAATCTCGCTGGTCAACGTCATCACCGGCCGCAAACCGAGTTGCTGCGCGCCGGTATCGGCAAACGGCGATGCACCGTAAAGCATGATGCCGGGACGCACCCATTCGCTGTGCGTGGCGGGGTAGCGCAGCAACGCGGCGGAATTGGCCAGCGAACGCGGTGCACGATAGCCGGCGGTCAGCCCCTTGAAACGTTCCAGTTGTTCCGCGACGCCTTCCGCTTCGTCGGCGTGGGAGAAGTGCGTCATCAAAGTGATCTCGCCCACCGCCTTGTGCGCTTTCAGTTTTTCCATCACAGCCGGGACCTGCTCGGGCGCAAAGCCCAGGCGGTTCATGCCGGTATTGATCTTGAGCCACACCTGCAGTGTATTGCGGCGCGGATAGGCGTCGAGCATGGCGAGCTGATGCGTGCTATGGATGACGGTGCTGATTTCGTATTCGGCGAGCAGCGGCAGTTCGTCCGCAGTGAAGAAGCCTTCCAGCAACAGGATGGTCTGGCGAAAACCCGCTTCGCGCAGGGCAACGGCATCGCGCACGTCCAGCAACGCAAAGCCCTCGGCCTCGTTCAATGCCTCGGCTGCGCGCAGCAGGCCGTGCCCGTAGGCGTTTGCCTTGATGACGGCCATGATGCGGCTGGACGCAGTACGGCGCACCACGCGCAAATTGTTCTGCAAAGCGGAAAGGTCGATGCGGGCTTGTATCGGGCGGGACATGAATGTGTGAAAGGGCGGGTTAAACTGCCGCGAATGATAGCAGGCCTCATATTTTCGTGTTATAAAACGCCGTCCTTCCAATCCTGAATCTATAGTGAATCGCGGCTTCTACACCATCCTGGCAGCGCAATTTTTCTCCGCCCTTGCCGACAATGCGCTGCTGTTTGCCGCCATCGCCCTGCTCAAGCAAGTGCATGCGCCAAGCTGGCAGACGCCGGTATTGCAGCAGGCATTCATCCTCTCTTTCATCGTGCTCGCACCCTTCGTGGGCGCGTTCGCGGATTCGCTGCCCAAGGGGCGCGTGATGTTCATCAGCAACGCGATCAAGATGGCGGGCTGTCTCGCCATGCTGATCGGCGTGAACCCGCTGCTCGCCTACGGTCTGGCCGGTTTCGGCGCGGCGGCCTACTCTCCCGCCAAGTACGGCATTCTGACCGAATATCTTCCGCCGGAACGCCTGGTGTGGGCCAACAGCTGGATGGAGGGCCTGACCGTCGCCGCCATCATCTTTGGCGCGGTGGTCGGCGGCATGCTCATCACGCCGAGCATTTCGCACTCGATCATGGCGACGCTGAATGTCCCGTCATTCGTGAAACCGGCCGAAATGGCCATTTTCATCATCTTCTTCGTCTACATGCTGGCGGCGCTGATCAACCTCTACATCCCTATCGTTCCCATCGAACACAAACCGCTCAGCCGCAACCCGCTCTTCCTGATCAAGGACTTCGGGCATTGCTTCATGCTGCTGTGGAAAGACCCGCTGGGCCAGGTGTCGCTCGCCGTGACCACGCTGTTCTGGGGCGCGGGTGCAACCTTGCGCCTGCTGGTGCTGGCTTGGGCGGCGGTCGCGCTGCATTACAGCATAGGCGACGCCGCCAAACTCACCGCCTGGGTCGCGGTCGGCATCGCCATCGGTTCTGTGCTCGCCGCGCGCTTTATCAAACTGGAACACGCGGTGAAGGTACTGCCGGTGGGTATCGGCATGGGCGTGCTGGTGCTGGCAATGATCCCGGTCACGCGCCCGCTCACTGCCATCCTGCTGCTGACCAGCATCGGCGTGATGGCCGGTTTCTTCGTGGTGCCCATGAACGCGCTGCTGCAGCACCGCGGCCACCTGCTGATGGGCGCGGGACGTTCCATCGCGGTGCAGAATTTCAACGAGAACATCAGCATTTTCCTGATGCTGGGGCTGTATGCGCTGATGGAGAAACTCGAATTCTCGCTCACCATCATCATCCTCGTGTTCGGACTGCTGATGGCCGGTATCATGAGTCTGCTTTACAAGAAACACGGCCACGACCAAGATACGGGCCGAATCTAGGCGCTTCCCCAAGGAGTCCACAATGGAAATCTGGATACTCGCGCTGCTGATCCTGCTCAGCGGCTTCTTCGCCATGTCGGAAATGAGCATAGGCGCCAGCCGCATGGCCATCCTCACGCAGATGGCGGAAGCGGGCAACGAGGGCGCGCGCATCGCAGCCCAATTGCGCAACCAGCCGTCGCGCCTGCTGGCCGCGACCCAGACCGGACTCACCGCGTTGGCCACGCTGCTTGGCGTGTTCGGCGAAGCCATGTGGGTACCGCGCCTGGAAGCCGTCATCGAAACCCACGTCGATTGGCTCGCCTTTGCCAAATATCCGGTATCGCTGCTGCTGGTGGTCGGCGGCATCACCTTTGCCAGCATCGTCATCGGTGAAATCATTCCCAAGCGCATTGCGCTGGCCAAGCCGGAGGTTATCGCGTCGCTGCTTGCCCCGGCCATGGCAATGTTCGCGCAGTTGAACCGACCGTTCATCTGGGCACTGTCGGTGACCAGCGAGAAAATCCTGTCGCTGTTTCCTTTCAAGGAAAGCGCGGCACATGTCGCCTCCGACGAGATACGCGCCATGATCACCGCCGGACGGCGCGACGGCGGGCTGGACGAGACTGCGGGCGAACTGCTGGGCAATGTGTTCCGTCTGGACGACCGCAAAGTGGCAAGCGTGATGACGCCCGCCAACGCCATCATCTACCTCGACCTGCAGGCGCCCAGCCAGGTCAACCTGGACAAGATCAAGACCCAGCGCGTGTCGCGCTTCCTCGTGTGCAAAGGCGGCATCACGCAACTGGTGGGTTACATCGAAAGCCGGGAAATCCTGCAGCACCTGCTGGAAAACGACCAGCTCGATCTCGGCAAGCTGCCGACGCATGCGGTGTACTTCATTCCCAACACCCAGTCGCTCATCGGCGTGCTCGAATTCTTCCGCCAGCAGAAGACCCACATCGCCGTCGTGGTCAACGAATTCGGCCAGGCCGAAGGACTCGTCACCATGAGCGACCTGCTTTCCGCCGTGGTGGGCGACGTGCCCAGCTCGGTGGACGAATTGCCGCTCGCGGTGCAGCGCGAAGACGGCTCCTGGTTGCTGGATGGTCTGCTACCGCTGGACGAAATGAAGGAAAAGCTCGGACTCACCGAACTGCCCGAAGAAGACCTCGGCAACTACCATACCGTGGGCGGATTTGTCATCACCGCCGTCGGGCGTATCCCAAAGAAGGCCGAAACTTTCGACTGGAACGGCTGGCGCTTCGAGGTCGTGGACATGGACAAGAATCGCGTCGACGAAATTTTCGCGCGCCCCATCGGTCCGTCCATCCCGAGCGACTAGACACTTTCGGTCGGGCACCGAAGAAAGTGCAGGGCTGGGCTACTCCTTTTCGGCCTTGCAGGCAATACGGTGTTCCACGATAGCTGTGCAAATGTTTTTGCAGTATTCTCGACCCAGTTCGACGGTCATCCGTCCACGCAGCAAATTTCCGGTTTCTCCATGCGCACTTCCCTTCCAAAACCGCACAAAGGACAGACAACATGAGCACACAACAAGTCACGCCATTGTCACCCGACGAAGTCAAACGCATCGACGCCTACTGGCGCGCCTGCAACTATCTGGCGGCAGGCATGATCTATCTGCGCGACAACCCGCTGCTGAAGGAACCGCTCAAGCTCGAACACATCAAGAACCGCCTGCTGGGCCACTGGGGTTCCAGCCCCGGCCTCGCATTCACCTACATCCACATGAACCGCCTGATCGTCAAATACGACCTGGATGCGATCTTCATGGCGGGCCCGGGGCACGGTGCGCCGGGCGTACTGGGGCCGGTGTACCTGGAAGGCAGGTACAGCGAGGTGTATCCGAACAAGGGCGAGAACATCGACGGCATGCGCGAGTTCTTCAAGGAATTTTCGTTTCCGGGCGGCATCGGCAGCCATTGCACGCCCGAGACGCCGGGTTCCATCCACGAAGGCGGCGAACTCGGCTACAGCGTGTCGCATGCGTTCGGCGCGGCCTATGACAATCCCAACCTGATCGTGACGGTGGTGGTGGGCGACGGAGAATCCGAAACCGCACCGCTGGCCACGTCGTGGCATTCCAACAAGTTCCTGAACCCGATCCGCGACGGCGCGGTGCTGCCCATCCTGCATCTCAACGGTTACAAGATCAACAACCCAACCATTCTGTCGCGCATCTCGCACGAGGAACTGGAAAACCTGTTCAAGGGCTACGGCTGGACGCCGTATTTCGTCGAAGGCAACGATCCCGAAACCATGCACCGGGCAATGGCCGCCACCATGGAGCAATGCGTGCTGGAAATCCGCCGTCTGCAGCAGGAAGCTCGCAACAGCGGCAAGCCAAATCGTCCGCGCTGGCCGATGATCGTGCTGCGTTCACCCAAGGGCTGGACCGGCCCCAAGGAAGTGGACGGCAAGAAAGTGGAAGGCTTCTGGCGTTCGCACCAGGTGCCCATCGGCGACGTGAAGACGCCGGAACATTTTGCCAAGCTGGAAGAATGGCTCAAGAGTTACAAAACCGCTGAGCTGTTCGACGCGGACGGCAAGCTGCTGCCGGAACTCAAAGCGCTGGCGCCCAAAGGCACGCGCCGCATGAGCGCCAATCCCCACGCCAACGGCGGCCTGTTGCGCAAGGCGCTGCGCATGCCCGACTGCAAGGACTATGCGTGCGAAGTGCTCAAACCGGGCACGACTGTGGCCGAGAATACGCGCCCGCTGGGCAAGTTCCTGCGCGACATCATGCGCGACAACATGCAAAACTTCCGCGTGTTCGGCCCGGACGAGAACAGCTCGAACAAACTGGATAACGTGTATGAAGTGAGCAAGAAGACTTGGCTGGCGGACTACTTCCCAGAGGATGCGGGCGGCGGCGAACTATCTCCGGACGGCCGCGTGATGGAGATGCTGTCCGAGCACACGCTGGAAGGCTGGCTGGAAGGTTACCTGCTGAGCGGCCGCCACGGCTTCTTCTCCACTTACGAAGCTTTCGTGCATGTCATCGACTCCATGTTCAACCAGCACGCCAAGTGGCTGGCCATGTCCCGGGACGTGCCGTGGCGCGCGCCGGTGTCGTCCCTGAATCTGCTGATCACGTCCACCGTGTGGCGCCAGGACCACAACGGCTTCACGCATCAGGACCCCGGCTTCCTCGACCTGGTGGTGAACAAGAGCCCGCAGGTCACGCGCATCTACCTGCCGCCCGACGTGAACTGCCTGCTGTCGGTTGCCGAGCATTGCCTGAAGAGCACCGACTACATCAACGTCATCGTGTGCGACAAACAGAAGCACCTGCAGTTTCTGGACATGGATGCCGCCACCAAGCATTGCACCAAAGGCATTGGCATCTGGGATTGGGCCAGCAATGACCAGGGTTTCGAGCCGGATGTGGTGATGGCCTGCGCGGGCGATATTCCAACCAAGGAAGCGCTGGCCGCAGTCGTGCTGCTGCGCGAACATTTCCCCATGTTGAAAGTACGGTTCATCAACGTGGTGAACCTGTACAAGCTCGTCCCCTCCAGCGAGCACCCGCACGGCCTGAGCGACCGCGATTTCGACAGCCTGTTCACGCTGGACAAGCCCGTGATGTTCAACTTCCACGGCTACCCCTGGCTCATCCACCGCCTCGCCTACCGCCGCAACAACCACAAGAATTTCCATGTGCGCGGCTACAAGGAAAAAGGCAGCATCAACACCCCGCTGGAACTGGCGATCCAGAATCAGATCGACCGCTTCAGCCTGGTCATCGACATCATCGACCGCATCCCCGCGCTACATGTGGCGGGCGCGCACGTGAAGGAGAAGATGCTGAACAAGCAGATCGAGTGCCGCAACTATGCCTACGAGCACGGCATCGACTTGCCGGAGGTAGATAACTGGACGTGGCCTTATTAGGATTTAGGAACTGGGATTTAGGATTTAGGATTTAGCCGACTCTGCCAAATCCCAACTCCCAAATCCTGAGTGGCGTAGGGTGGGCACGCTTCTGTGCCCACGCGGTTTTGCTCATTGGGCACAGCGTGGGCAAACGATAAAACTGTTTGCCCACCCTACAAAATCCTAAATCCAAAATCCTAATTCCCGAGATTTTTCTATGCCCACCATCCTCACCATCAACAGCGGTTCCTCGTCGGTCAAGGCCAGCCTGTTCGACGTTGACGGCACGCGCCGCAATTACAGCTACGGGCATTTGCGCGATCCGCAGTTCGGCTTCGATCAATTGCTGCACGATTTGTCCGGCCATGCGCCGGACGTCGTCGGGCACCGCTTCGTGCATGGCGGAGAGATCGCCGAGGCGGCGCGTCTGGTCGATGCGGCCGAGCGCGAGCGTCTGGAACAGATCGTCCACCTCGCCCCGCTGCACCTGCCGGGCAACCTGATGGGGCTGGATCTGTGCCGGCAACATTTCGATGTGCCGCAGGTGGCCTGCTTCGACACGGCGTTCCACACCACACTGCCGGAATTGGCGAAACGCTTGCCGATTCCCAAAGAACTGGAGCTGCGCCGTTTCGGCTTTCACGGACTCAATTACGCCTATGTCGCCTCACGGCTGCCGGGCATGCTGGGGGCGGCCGCGCGCGGCAGGATTGTCGTCGCCCACCTCGGCAGCGGCGCGAGCCTGTGCATGCTGGACAACCTTAAATCGGTCGACACCACCATGGGCTACACCCCGGCCGGCGGCATCGTCATGGGGACACGCAGCGGCGATCTCGATCCGGGCGTGATGCTCGAATTGTCAAAACGCTACGGCGCAACGCAGTTGAGCGACATCGTGTTCCACAAAATGGGGTTGCTGGCCTTGTCCGACGGCGAAAGCAGCGAGATGGCAGACCTGCTTGCCAGTTCCAGCACCCAGGCAAAATTCGCAGTCGACTATTTCTGCTGCCAGGTGCGCGCTGCCATTGGCAGTCTGGCTGCGAAGGCCGGCGGCGTCGATGCTCTGGTCTTCACGGGCGGCATAGGCGAACATTCTGCGCGGATACGCGAAGCGATCTGCGCACCGCTGGGCTTCCTGGGATTTGCGCTGGACGACGCTGCAAACAACACCGCCTCGGCAAGAATCGAACGCAAGGACACCAAGCCGGTAATTGTCCTTCCGGCCGACGAAGAAGCTATGATTCAGAATCTGTGCCTGACATTCGCGGGAGATACACCATGACCAAACACACAATCACGCTGCTGTGCACCCTCCTGCTGCTGTCCGCATGCGGACAACGCAGCGACGCGCCTCCGCCCAAGCTGTTAGAGGAGCAGCGCGCCGTGCTCGACCAAGCCAAGGCGGTGGAAGCGGAGTTGCAGGCGCAGGCCGAGAAACAACGCAAGGCGATAGAGCAGGCGCAGTAAAGGATTAAACGCCGGAGACCGGCCAAAAGCAGTCGGACTCGGGCGATTTGCGCTTCGCAACACGTCGTACTTTTTTTCGCCCCCGCTAATTTCATTATTGCCCGATGCCCTCCTCCCGCGCCCGCTGGCTGCTACCGTTAGCCCTTTTCGTCCTGTCCGTCACCTGGGGATACACCTGGGTCATGGCCAAGCAGGCGCTGGAATTCGCGCCGCCCTTCGCTTTCGCGGCAGAGCGCTGCGTCGGCGGGGCGCTGGCGTTGCTGCTAGCGGTAAAGGTGATGGGCAAGTCTCTTGTTTTGAAAGCGCCTGGGCAGACGCTCGCCATCGGTCTGGTGCAGGTGACGGGCTTCATGCTGTTTCAAACCTGGGCGCTGGTGGAAGGTGGCCCAGGCAAAACGGCGGTGCTGATCTTTACCATGCCGATCTGGACGCTGCTGATCGCCTGGCCGATGCTGGGCGAGCGCATTCGCGGCACCCAGTGGCTGGCCGCGCTGAGCACTTTGGCGGGCTTGGTGCTGATCATTGAGCCCTGGAACATGCATACCAGTTTGTTCAGCAAGTTTCTCGGCGTCATGGCCGCCTTGTGCTGGGCCATCGGCACGGTGCTCGTCAAACGCCTGCGTTCCCGGCACAAGGTTGACCTGCTTGTACTCACCACCTGGCAGATGGTGCTGGGTGCCGTACCACTGGTACTGCTGGCGCTGGCGATCCCGGAACGTCCAACGGACTGGTCCCTGTCTTACATCGGCATATTGACATTCATGTCTGTGATCAGCACGGCACTGTGCTGGTGGCTGTGGATCATCATCCTCGACCGGGTACCCGCATGGGAAGCCAGCCTTTCGGTGCTCGGCACGCCGGTGGTGGCAATCATTTCGTCGCGCGTGATGCTGGGGGAAGAATTCAAACTGGGCGAGGTGGCCGGCATGCTGCTGATCGGTAGCGGTCTGGCGCTGTTGACGTTGCTGGGCTGGGCTGCCAGCCGTCGCGGGGCGAAGTAGCGTTATTGCATGACCGGATGACGCCGGCTGCCCGTGCTCACTGGTCGTCTTTTTGCGGTGCCACGTCCCGATAGAAGCGGTAGGTATTTTTTCCGCTTTGTTTCGCCAGATACATGGCCGCATCGGCCTGTTTGACGAGTTGTGCGGGATCGGCGGCATTGTCCGGGAACATGGAAATGCCGATGCTGCCGCCCACGTGACTTTGCTGCCCCATCAGATCGAAAGGTTGCGCCAGGGCGGCGATGATCTTCCTTGCCACCAGAATCGCATTCTCGTCTGATTCGATGTTGTCCAGCACGAGGATGAATTCGTCGCCCCCCACCCGCGCCACCGTGTCGGAATCCCGTATCGTCCCTTTCAGCCTGTTGGAAACACCCTTGAGCAGCAAGTCGCCCGCATCGTGGCCCAGTGTGTCGTTGATTTTCTTGAAGCCGTCCAGATCGAGGAACAGGATGGCCGCCTTGTGCTTGTTACGCCTGGCCAGCGCAATGGAATGATTCAGCACGTCCAGCAACAACGCGCGGTTGGGCAGGTCGGTCAGATAGTCGTAGTGCGCCAGGTGCGCGATCTTTTGTTCGGCGCGTTTGCGCTCCGTGATGTCCCTCACGATGCCGATGAAATAGCGGTGTCCGCCCAGCATCATTTCGGAAGCGGACAGCTCCATGGGAAATTGCTCGCCGTTTTTCCTGACGGCGATCACTTCGCGCCCGCGCACGCCGAGTATCCTGGGCTGCCCGCTTTGCAGATAGCGCTGGATGTAGGAATCGTGCGCACTCTGATGCGGTTCAGGCATGAGCATCTTCAGGTTTGCGCCCAGCGCTTCCTGCTGCGAATAGCCGAAGATTTCCTCCGCTGCGGGATTGAAGCCTTCGATCTCCCCGGCTTCGTTGATCGTGATGATGCCGTCCATCACGTTGCGGATGATGGATTGCAACTGGTGCTGGCTTTTCTCCAGATCGCCCTTGATCTGTTTCAGGTTCGTGACCATCTGCCAGAACAGCTTGACCTCAAGGCCGCTGGCGACGCGCTTGTCGCCGAACACCTTGGCCGCTTCGTCGGCAATGGAATCGTCGTGCGACAGGTTGTACACGATGCAGTTGTGGTAGTGCTTGCAGGCTTGCAGCGCTTCGGCGGCGTCCGTGTAGGTGGCTATGCCGTTTTGTCTGGCCAGCTTTATGCCGGGTGCGGCAGAATCGGAGTCCGCGATGGCGACCACCTTGACCAGGTTGTCTTCCATGAACATTTCCAGCAGCGCGGCCCCGCCTCGACCGGCGCCGATGATCACAACCGGATAACCCTGGGTTCGCTGAGTTGCCATATTCATTCCTTTAGCCGCGCAGACGAAAGGTCTCGCGATGAGATTCTTGCATACTTAGCTCGCTCCACGCTTCGAAAAATCCCGCGGCCGAAAACCGAGCGCAAACAGCACCGCAAAGTACACCGCCACCCCCAGCACCACCAGCCAGGACAGATGGACGATGCGCGCCCAGCCGCGGCCGACCAGCCATTGCTGTTCGCTGCCCATGCCGAACCACAGCGTCAATCCCAGTGCCAGCAGGGCGATACACAACTTCAGGAAAAATTTCCCCCAACCCGGCTCGGGCCGGTAAATACCGCGTTTGCGCAAGAAATAGAACAGGATGGTGGAATTGAAGCAGGCGCCGAGACCGATGGAAAGCGCCAGTCCGGCGTGTTTCAGATCCAGGCCGAAAATGAACAACAGGTTCATCAGTTGCGTGGCGACCAGCGTGGCGATACCGATCTTGACCGGCGTCCTGATGTCCTGCCGCGCATAGAAACCGGGCGCCAGCACTTTCACCGCAATGATGCCGATGAGCCCCACGCTGTAGCCGACCAGCGCATGACTGCTCTTGAGCACATCCGTGTCAAGGAAAGCGCCGTGCTGGAAGAAAGTGGACAGCACAGGCACGGCGATCATGCCCAGCGCCAGCGCGGCCGGCAGCGTAAGCATGAAAACGAGGCGCAATCCCCAATCCAGCAATTTGGAGTATTCCGCCGTGCTGTTGTCCGCGTGATGCTTGGAGAGCGAGGGCAGCAGGATGGTGCCGAGCGCCGCACCCAGCAAGCCGGCGGGGAATTCCATCAGGCGATCAGCGTAATACAACCAGGACACGCTGCCCACCGCCAGCAGCGAGGCGAAGACGGTGTTGATGAGCAGGCTGATCTGCGCGATGGAGACGCCGAATACCGCCGGCCCCATCTGCCTGACGACGCGCCACATGCCTTCGTCTTTCAGGTTGAGGCGAAAACTCGGCAGCATGCCGATCTTCTTCAGGAACGGGATCTGGAACGCGAGTTGCACAAAGCCCGCGATAAACCAGGCCCAGGCCAGGCCCACGATGGGCTGATCGAAGTAAGGCGCGAGCCACAGGGCACCGCCGATCAGGCAGACGTTCAACAGGATGGGCGCGACTGCGGGCACCCAGAACTTGTTGTAGGTATTGAGTATGCCCGCCGCCACCGACACCAGCGATATAAAGAAGATGTAAGGCGAAGTGATGCGTAGCAGGTGCACGGTGAGATCGAACTTCTCCGCATCTTTCACGAAGCCCGGCGCGCTGATCGTGATAATGAACGGTGCGGCAACGATGCCCACGAAAGTCACCACGAACAGTGCCAGCGCCAGCAGGGTCGTGACATGATCCACCAGCAACTTGGTCTCGTCGTGCCCGCGCCGTTTGTTGTATTCGCCGAAGATGGGCACAAAAGCCTGCGAAAACGCGCCCTCGGCAAACAGGCGGCGCAGCATGTTGGGCAAGCGGGTGGCGATGATGTAGGCATCGTTTGCCATGCCCGCACCGAAGATGCGCGCAATCAGAATGTCGCGCACAAAGGCCAAAATACGCGAAACAAGGGTCAGGCTGCTGACCGCAGCAAGGGCTTTAAGCAGATTCATCGAGTCTGGGAAATATTGAGGACACTAGATATCAAAGAGGGGCGCTACCATTTGTTGTTCTCGGGCGAACGGCGCTCCGGGTCGTACACGGGATACGCCCCGGTCACCTCGGCGTCGCGACTTCCGCGCCCGGCCCGCACTTGCAGCCGGTGCTCGGCGACGAACTGCTTGATGGCCTCGAACGCTTTCGGATCGACCGTCTCCAGGGATTCGCGCACCACCACCGACACCAGCCCGTCGACTACCACCGGGCGCACATAGGAAGAATACCGCGGACGGCCGTCCGCGCCCGTGGTGCCAGGCAGATTGCACAACCTTTCCGCCCAGCCGGGCTGGCGAAACACTTCGCCCTCCACGGTAATTCCCTGAACCACGAATTCGCCGACTCCTGGCAGCATTCTTGTCTCCCCGCACGCGTTATTGTTCGATTGTCCGGCCAAGCCCGGCACTGGCGGCATCATACCACCGCCCCAAAAATGGCTGCGGAATCAAAACGGTCTATCGCTCTGGCGGATTACCAGCGCCCCCGCCCAAACCACCCCACCCCGAAAAAACCCTTTTCCAAACCCCGATTCAGCCACAATAAAGCGCCCCATTCTGAAAAGCCGAATTCTCAAGGAGTAGTAGTCATGGCAAATAGCGCACAAGCTAGAAAACGTGCAAGACAAGCAGTCAAGCAAGGCCAGCACAATGCCAGCCTGCGTTCCGAACTGCGTACCGCGATCAAGAAGGTAACCAAGGCGATCGAGGCCGGTGACAAGGCTGCTGCTCAAGCCGTGTTCAGCGAGTCCACAAGCGTGGTAGATTCCATCGCCGACAAGAAGATTGTCCACAAGAACAAGGCAGCCCGACACAAGAGCCGCCTGTCCGCTGCTATCAAGGCGATGGCCTGATTTTTTTGCAGACGTTAAGTCTGCGACAAAAGGCCGACGATGTTGTCGGCCTTTTTTGTTTATAGTTACAGCATCTGAGATACAACAAGACCGGGAAGCTTGCCATGTCACATTTGATGAACACCTATGCGAGACAAAACGTCACCTTTACCCATGGGGAAGGTGTTTGGCTGTGGGACGTCAATGGCAAACGCTATCTGGACGCCCTCTCCGGCATCGCCGTCAACACGCTGGGCCATGCGCACCCGCGCTTCACCGCCGCGCTTACCGCGCAAATCGGCAAACTGATCCACACTTCGAACCTCTACCAGGTTCGCGAACAGGAGTTGGTCGCCGACAAATTGTGCGAACTGTCCGGGATGCAGGAAGTGTTCCTGTGCAATTCGGGCTGCGAGGCCAACGAAGCGGCGATCAAGCTGGCACGGCTGTACGGCAACCAGCGCGGCATCGACACGCCGACCATCATCGTCATGGAAAAGGCCTTCCACGGCCGCACCCTGGCCACCCTTTCCGCCACCGGAAACCGCAAGGTACAGGCCGGCTTTGAACCGCTAGTCAAAGGTTTTGTGCGCGTCCCTTACGACGACCTCGACGCGGTCCGTCAGGTCGCGGCACACACGCCGAATGTCGTCGCCGTACTGGTCGAGCCCATCCAGGGCGAGGGCGGCATACGCACACCCGACATCAGCTACCTGCAAGGCTTGCGCAAGATTTGCGACGAGCACGAATGGCTGCTGATGCTGGACGAGGTGCAATGCGGCCTGGGCAGAACCGGCAAGTGGTTCGCGTTCCAGCACACCAATATCATGCCGGACGTGATGACCCTGGCCAAAGGCCTGGGCTCCGGCGTGCCCGTGGGCGCCTGTCTGGCCGCAGGCAAGGCGACCGGCACGTTCAAGCCGGGCAACCACGGCTCGACCTTCGGCGGCAACCCGCTGGCCTCGACCGCCGCCCTGACCACACTCAACATCATGGAACAGGACAAGCTGCTGACCCATGCCGACAAACTGGGCACCTGGCTCATGCAGCAACTGTTGACGCGCCTTGGCGGCCTGAAAGGTGTTGTCGCCGTGCGCGGCCAAGGCCTGATGCTGGGCATCGAACTCGACAAGCCCTGCGGCGAACTGGTGGCCAAGGCGCTGGAAAAAGGCCTGATCATCAACGTCACTGCCGACAATGTAATCCGCTTGCTGCCCTCGCTCATCTTCTCGGAAGCCGAAGCGCAGCAGTTGCTGGACATCCTGTGTCCGCTGGTGACCGAATTCCTGGCGAAGGAGTGATCCATGAACGGCAACAAGCCCATCAAGCATTATCTGCAATTCAAGGATTTGACCCTCGCCGAACTCGAATACGTGTTCGAGCGCACGCGCATCATCAAGCAGCGCTTCAAAGCCTACCAACCGTATCACCCGCTGTCCGACCGCACGCTGGTGATGATTTTCGAAAAAAGCTCCACGCGCACCCGCCTCTCGTTTGAGGCCGGCATACAGCAACTGGGCGGTTCCGCCATCTACCTGAACACGCGCGACACGCAACTCGGCCGCGGCGAGCCGGTGGAAGACGCGGCACAGGTCATCTCGCGCATGAGCGACCTCGTGATGATCCGCACCTTCGAGCAGGACATCATCGAGCGCTTCGCCGCCAATTCGCGCGTGCCGGTAATCAACGGCCTGACCAACGAATACCACCCGTGCCAGATCATGGCCGATATCTACACCTATATCGAGCACCGCGGCAGCATCAAAGGCAAGACCGTGGCCTGGATAGGCGATTCCAACAACGTGTGCAACACCTGGCTGCAAGCCGCGGAGCTGATGGATTTCAACGTCCACGTTTCCACCCCGCCCGGCTATGAAGTGGAGTCCGAGCGCGCCGGACTGTTCGGCGAAGATCATTACGAAGAGTTCGCCAATCCGATGGATGCGGCGCGCAACGCCGACCTCATCACCACCGACGTGTGGACATCCATGGGCTTCGAGCGCGAGAACGATGCGCGCCGCAAGGCCTTCGCAGACTGGATCGTGGATGCCGAAATGATGTCCGTCGCCAAGAAAGACGCACTATTCATGCACTGCCTGCCCGCGCACCGCGGCGAGGAAGTGGATGCCGCCGTGATCGACGGCCCGCAATCCGTGGTGTGGGACGAGGCGGAGAATCGTTTGCACGTACAAAAAGCCCTGATGGAATATCTGTTGCTGGGCAAGATCAACCACTAAATCGGAACTACACGCAATGAGCGAAATCAAGAAAGCCGTCCTCGCCTACTCCGGCGGACTCGACACCTCCGTTATCCTGAAATGGCTGCAAGACACCTACCAGTGCGAAGTGGTGACTTTCACCGCCGACCTGGGCCAGGGCGAAGAGCTGGAGCCCGCGCGCCAGAAGGCGCTGAAGATGGGCATCAAGCCGGAAAACATCTTCATCGACGACCTGCGCGAAGAGTTCGTGCGCGATTTCGTGTTCCCGATGTTCCGCGCCAACACCGTGTACGAGGGCGAATACCTGCTGGGCACCTCCATCGCGCGCCCGCTGATCGCCAAGCGCCTGATCGACATCACCAACCTCACCGGCGCGGATGCCATCTCGCACGGCGCGACCGGCAAGGGCAACGACCAGGTGCGTTTCGAACTGGGCGCATACGCGCTGAAACCTTGCATCAAGATCATTGCCCCGTGGCGCGAATGGGATTTGCTGTCGCGCGAAAAACTCATGGCGTATGCCGAAAAGAACGGCATCCCGGTCGACATGAAACACAAGCAGGGCGGTTCGCCTTATTCCATGGACGCGAACCTGCTGCACATCAGCTTTGAAGGCCGCCATCTGGAAGACCCGGCTGCCGAAGCCGAAGAAAGCATGTGGCGCTGGACGGTTTCTCCGGAAAACGCACCGGACAAGGCCGAATATCTGGATCTCGAATTCGCCAACGGCGACATCGTGGCGCTGAACGGCAGCAAGCTGTCGCCCGCGCAAGTGCTGACCAAGCTCAACGAACTGGGCGGCAAGCACGGCATCGGCCGCCTGGACCTGGTGGAGAACCGCTACGTCGGCATGAAGTCGCGCGGCTGCTACGAAACCCCCGGCGGCACCATCATGCTCAAGGCGCACCGCGCCATCGAATCCATCACGCTGGACCGCGAAGTCGCGCACCTCAAGGACGACCTGATGCCGCGCTACGCCAGCATGATCTACAACGGCTACTGGTGGAGCCCGGAGCGCATCGCGCTGCAAACTCTGATCGACCACACGCAACAGACCGTCAA
>JAUSBC010000020.1 GCA_030652215.1 Sideroxyarcus sp. | reverse complement strand
GCTCCCGAGAAATGGGAGCGGGATATCAGGCTTTCCGCCTTTATCACCTATGCCGGCTTTAGCAGTCATCAAATACGTTTTGGAATCGGCCACGACGATCTGAACATGTACAAAACCGCTGAACGAAAAAACTTCACGCTTGCCCCGGATGGTTTACCAATACCGCAAGCCTCGGTCACCGACGCCAGCGACACAACAATCTTTGTGCTGCCGCAGCGGCGCACGGTAAATTACGTATACGCTCAGGACGAGTGGAGTCTCGCCCGGGATTGGGCGCTCACCGCCGGAATACGCCACGACAAGTATTCCGATTTCGGCGGCACCACCAATCCCCGTTTGGCCCTGGTCTGGGATGCCACTGTGGACCTGACTGCAAAACTCCTTTACGGACAGGCGTTCCGTGCGCCCTCTTTCGTCGAGGAATACAGCATCAACAACCCGGTGCAGGTCGGCAATCCAAATCTGCGGCCGGAAACCATCCGCACGCTGGAAAGCGCTTTTTCCTGGCAGGCGCGCACGGACACCCAAGTCAAGTTGAGCCTGTTTCGCTATTTGATGAAGGACATCATCAGCCTTACCCCCAACCCCGCTCCCGCAGGCAGCTCAACCTACAGAAACACCGGCAACCAGCATGGCAGCGGGATGGAGCTGGAAACCGTGTGGGATTACAGCCGCAAATTGCGACTCACGGGCAACTATTCCTTCCAGAAATCCGTTGATGAAACCACCGGACAGGATGCCGGATATGCCCCTCACCACCACCTTTACCTGAGAACCGACTGGCGTTATGCGAGCGGCTGGTTTACCAGCACACAGATCAACCACGTAGTGGATCGCATGCGCACCGCCGGCGACAATCGTCCCCAAGTGCCAGACTACACCACGGTAGATATTTCGGTGCGCAGCACGATTAAGGGGCATTGGGGATTCTCCTCATCCATACGCAACCTGTTCAACGCCGATGTCCGCGAACCCAGCCTTGTTCCTGTACGGATTCCAAACGACTTGCCCATGGCTCCGCGTTCTCTGTGGATGCAGGCAACGTACCAACTGTAAAATAACCGGGGCGCGTCCGCACAGGGTGTTACGGCGCGCAGGAACACGTTGCTTTCTGCGGCCATTTTTTCTTCCGGTGGGCATGCCTTGCTGACAGGCTTCGGCGCATAAATTGATGAAACACCGACACCCTCCGTCAGCTTTCAGTCAGATATCCGACGCAAACAGAGCGCAACACACACCATTCCCACTCCAACAAACCGCAACTTGAAAAAGATGCTCCATCTCGTGCCTATGTGGGCGCGAGATGGTACATAATGTGCCGACAATAAAACCCCAAGCGGGCAGATCACAAGGGAGGACGGCGATGCAATCTTTGAAACACCGGGCAATCTGCGCGTTACTGTTTACAGCATGGTGCGCAACATCTGCCGCACAGACTACCGAAGAAGAAGACTTGGCACTGGTCTACGGCGACAATACCAACGTCAGCATCGCCACAGGCAGCTATCAATCCATCACGCGCGCACCGTCGGTCGCATCAGTGATTACCTCCAGCGACATCGCCGCCCTGGGCGCGACCGATCTGGATCAGGTGCTGGAAAGCGTACCGGGGTTGCATGTTTCAAAATCAAATGTTGGCTCGAAGCCAATTTACAGCTTCCGTGGCATCCATACCCTGCAAAACTCGCAGGTTCTGATGCTGGTCAATGGCATCCCGATCACTAATGTATTCCAGGGAGATCGCGGACAGCTTTGGGGAGGCATGCCGCTGGAAAATGTGGCGCGCATCGAGGTGATACGCGGGCCGGGATCGGCGCTCTATGGTGCCGATGCTTTTTCAGGCGTGATCAATGTCATTACCAAAACGACTTCCCACATCCGGGGTACTGAGTCCGGAGTGCGCGTAGGTAGCTTCAATAGCCGTGATGCCTGGATACAACATGGCGGCAAGCTGGGATCGCTTGATACAGCTTTTTATCTCAGTGCCGGAAAAACCGATGGCCAAAAAGGGATCATTCAGCAGGACGCGCAATCGGCTTGGGATACATGCTTCACCACCGGTGGCTGCCCCGGCGTGCCCGCCATCCCCGGTTATATCCCCGTGTCGCGCGCACCCGGCCCGATAAACGAACAACGCAAGGCAATCGATGCGCACGCCGATTTATCCAAAGACGCATGGCGTTTCCGTACTACTTATCAACAACGCGAATTGGGTTCTGGCGGGGGGATTGCCGGGGCTCTCGATCCCAATGCGCGCCAGACCGAAAAAAGGCTGTATCTGGATTTGAACTATGAACAGGCCAACTGGACGCCAAACTGGGACGTGACCGGGGTTGCCGGCTATTACAATATCAAACAGAAACAGGCCGATCCGACCTATACGCTTTTTCCTGCCGGCGCATTCGGCGGCACCTTCCCGAATGGCATGATCGGCAATCCGGGGCACTCCGAACGACACACCCATGCCAGCGTTTCCGCCACCTATACCGGTTTTCAGCAGCATCAAGTTCGCATTGGCGCAGGACTGCGTAAGGACGATATGTACGAATTTCTGGAAACCAAAAATTTCGATGCGAATTTTGACCCCTTGCCTGGAGGTTTGACGGTTGCAACTGGTAATCCGAACCTGGTCGCTGTGATGCCACATAGTCGCAACCTGACCTATGGGTTTGCCCAGGACGAATGGAGCCTCATTAAGGACTGGATGCTGACGGCTGGCATACGGCATGACCGCTATTCGGACTTCGGCAGCACCACCAATCCCCGCCTCGCACTGGTGTGGGATGCAGCCTACAATGTCGTGGTCAAGGTGATGCATGGCGAGGCTTTCCGCGCCCCAACTTTCGTCGAACAATTTGCCATCAACAACCCGGTGCAATCCGGCAGCCCCGATATCAAGCCGGAAACGATCAAGACCGAGGAACTGGCCGTCTCCTGGCAAGCTACGTCTGCGCTGCAAACCAATCTGAATTTTTTCCAATACCGCATGCACAACATCATAAAGCTGGTCGCCGCAACGATGCAGAATTCAGGCGACCAGACCGGGCGCGGTATGGAACTGGAAGCTACTTACGATGCCGCGAACAACCTGCGGCTATCCGGCAGCTATTCCCTGCAACATTCCGTTGATTCGGTCTCCGGACAGGACGCGGGCTTGACTCCGCACCGTCGTCTGTTTGGACGGGCTGACTGGCGCTTCGCACCATTGTGGCAATTCGGCACGACAATCAATCATGTGGCGGATCGCATGCGCGAACCGGGTGATGCCCGCCCCAAGATACCGGATTACACATTGGTGAATCTGACTTTGCGGCGCGAAAAAATTGCGGGTGCCTGGGAAGCTCGGGCTGCTGTAACGAACTTGTTTGATCAGGATGCCTGGGAACCCACCTTCAAGTCGGTAGGCATGTATTCCGATCTGCCCCTGGCCGGACGTGCCTTGTACATTCAGCTGCAGCTCAACCTCTGAGCAGTACCTGAATAGCCGGACTCAAACCTTCTTGCCGATGAGCTCTATCATGTAGCCATCGGGATCGCTTACAAACGCAATAACCCTCGTTCCGCCCTTCATGGGTCCCGCCTCGCGTATCACCTTGCCACCCAGCCGTCTGATCTCTTCGCAGGCTGCATAGACGTCATCGACCTCGATGGCGATATGGCCGTAACCTGTGCCCAGATCGTAGTGGTCAACGCCCCAGTTGTAGGTCAGCTCGATGACGGCCTGCTCGCTCTCCTCACCGTAACCCAGAAAAGCCAGCGTGAACTTGCCCTCCGGATAGTCGTGCCGCCGAAGCAACTTCATGCCCAGCACTTTGGTATAAAACCCGATGGCGCGGTCAAGGTCACCGGTTCGGATCATCGTGTGAAGTATTCGCATCATCGCTCCTTAACTGAAACTTTCATTGACACACTGTGTTGCCGAACGAATCAATACCGCAACGCAATTTGCCTTTGGTCTCGTCACGCTTTGCATTGCTATCCGCTTCCGGCACTCCCGAGGCTGCCGCCCCCTTGCCTTCATCCGATCCGGACCGGGTGCTCAACACACCGTCTTTGTCCAGGCAAACGGTATTACCGAACTGGTCCGAGCCGCACCGCGACAGGTCTGCGGCCGATGCTGCTGCCGAAATCACAAGCGCAATAGTCATTGCTGTTTTTTGCACGACCGACTCCTTTTGAATTCAAGTTCCGACAGGCACATTATGCTCACTATCCGGGCAACAAAGACCATTCTCATTTCGCAGCCTCCTTCTTGCTGTTCAAACTGATCACCAGCACCCCCGCCAGTACCAGCGCCGAACCAGCAATCTGCAACCACGAGACGCTTTCGTCCAGAATCGCATACGCCATGTAGATCGTGCTGACCGGGCCGATGGAGCCGATAAGCGATGCGCTGCCCGAGCCGATGCGACGTATGGCGAACGACAACAGAAACACCGGCAGCACCGTCGAGAAAATTGCCATGGCGATGGAAAGCTCATACACGCGCAACGGCAGATCGAGCGCGCTGAGCGGTCGCATCGCCACGAACTGCAACAGGCTGGCCGCGCTTGCCACCATCATCGCATAGGCGGTGAAGCGCATCGCCCCGATGCGCGCGATGGCATGCCCCGCCCCCACCAAATAGATCGAGTAAGACAGGGTGCTGGCAAACACCAGCGAAGCACCCAACACGACGCCGCCCTCCTTCGCGCCCACGTCGTGCAGGAATACCAATGCGATCCCCGCATAACACAGGGCCATCGCCGCGATCACTTTCCTGCCGATGGCGCGTTTGTATATCAACGCGGAGAGGAGCACCGTCATGGTCGGATAGAGGAACAGGATCAGGCGCTCCAGTCCGGCGGAGATATATTGCAAGCCGAGGAAGTCGAGAAAACTGGAGCAATAATAGCCAATCAGTCCCAACCCCAGCACCAGCAGGCGGTCGTGCGCATCGAGCGGCGCGGCATGTTGCCGCCGAACCCAGATCGCAACCCCGATAAAGAACGGCACCGAAAACGCCATGCGCAATGCCAGCAGCGTTATCGCGTCCACACTATCGAGATACGCCAGCTTGACCAGAATCGCCTTGGCCGAAAACCCGACCGCCGCCAGCAGCGCGAAAACAACACCAAGAAATACGTCCCGGTTGGCAAGAGTGCTGCGAGTGTGTGATGGCATGATGTGTAGACCCTGGAGTGTTGATTATTGCGGGTCTCGGGCGGGAGCAGTGCGGTCGACCCGCAGTTGCCCTGTTAAAAGAATAGTTAGTTCGGGGACGCGCTGCGGCAATGGGCTGGCATGGCTAGCCATAGCCGCATGGCGGTCGTTGAATTGGCGGAGATGAGTATTGGCGTTGGCATGGAAAAGGAATATACGGAATCGGACCAGACGCGTCAATTCGCGACTTTGTCGTCCGGCTTGATCGATCTGTCGCATCCGGGGAACTATTCCGGAAAATTTGATATCTCTAATCAGTTCGATTAACAAAAGCGGTGTTTTCCCCAGTTGCTGCAAGCTGCGATCTGTTTGTTAGTAACTTGCCGGAGGAAAAATGCTTTTGATAAACACCTGAAATACACCGCATAATAGCCATCAAATAACAAGTATCTTGGCGATCAATGATGAAAGTACAGATCACAGACGAAGCGCCCACCCAACGCATGGCATCGAATGTCACTTGGGTTTCAGTCGCGGCCGCGTGGAGGCGTTTGCTGAGTCTCGCAACGGAACCGCATATCCTGTATCCGGTGATTGGTGTTTTCATGCTGGCCGTATTTTGGTGGACGACCCTTAACCTTATCAATAGCGAAAATGCCGCCGCTGAGCACGCTGCGGCAGTGTCGAGCCGCGAACTGGCTGAGACTTATGAAGCGCAGGTTGTACGCGCGTTGCGCGAAATCGATCAGACCCTGAAGCTCGTCAAATATGCATACGAATCCGCTGGGAAACGCACGACACTGAGCGATCTCAAGGCAAAAACATTGTTGCCGCCGGATTTGGTGTTCGTGGTCAGCATTGCAGATAGCAAGGGGAACATTGTTGCAAGCACCCGCCCTCCCGAAATAAAGAATGTTGCCGATCAGGAGTATTTCAAGTCGCAGCTTATTGTCGATGCTCTTTCGGTCAGTCGTCCCTGGAAAAACCAGGTCTCTTCTGAATGGCAGCTTCAGTTCAGTCGCAGACTGAATGCGCCAGATGGAGGTTTTGCCGGCATTGTCATGGTTGCTGTTGACGCTGCCTATTTCGTCAGCGGTTATGAGGTCGACAAACTCGGAGAGCACGGCGCACTCGGCATTCTCGGCACGGATGGCGTATTTCGTGCGCGGCGCAGCGGAGATTCGATAACTGCAGGTGGCACGGTCGATTACGCAGCGGTAGTGCCCGCCACGGATGAGGTAAATGACGTCAGGCCATCTATCAACGCATGGGACGGGGTGTCGCGATATACCAGTACACGCCAGCTCTACGATTTTCCGCTGGCCATCATTGTCGGGTTGTCCGAGGATGAACAACTGGCTGCAGCACGTCAAAACAAGCGTACTTACCTGTGGCGTGCATCCGCTGCCAGTCTTTTGCTGATCCTGATTGTCTCAGTGCTGGGCCGCTTGAGCCACCAGCTTGTGTTGATCCGCCAGCGCGCAGTCGAAGAGCAGATTGCCCACGCGGCGCGTGTCGAATATCTCGCGTACCACGATGGACTCACGACGCTGCCGAATCGCAACTTGTTTAGCAAACTTTTGAGCCAGAGCATCAACATGGCGCACCGCTATAAACGGCGGGTGGCGGTGATGTTTCTTGACCTCGACCATTTCAAACACGTCAACGATACGCTCGGACACGAGTCAGGCGATCAACTGCTGAGAGAAGTTGGGACCAGACTCAAGGAGTGTCTGCGTGAAAGCGACACCGTTGCCCGTCTGGGCGGCGATGAATTCGTGGTACTGCTACCGGAACTGGAAGAAGAAATATACGTTTCAGCCGTAGCCCATAAGATCCTGTCCTCTGTCGCCAAGCCTTTTATTCTAATGGGCGATGAATTCCGCGTGACGGCGAGCATCGGTATCAGTATGTATCCGCAAGATGGATTGGACGAGCAAACACTGACCAAGAACGCCGATATCGCGATGTATCTGGCGAAGGAGGAAGGCAAAAACAATTTCCAGTTCTTTTCCGAAAAACTGCACGCCAACTCGCTGGAACGACTCACTCTGGAGTCAGGCCTGCGCCATGCTCTGGAACACCACGAGTTTGAACTCCACTATCAGCCCATGAGAGACATGCGTAGCGGCATGATCACAGGCATGGAAGCGGTGTTGCGCTGGCACCACCCGGATATTGGCATGGTGGCCCCGATACGGTTCATTGCGGTCGCGGAGGAAATGGGCCTGATGGTGCCGATCGGCAAGTGGGTACTCAAAACCGCTTGCCAGCAAAATATGGCCTGGCAAAAACGGGGCCTGCCGCGTATGAAAATGGCAGTCAACCTGACGCTTCGCCAATTTTTCGACGAAAATTTGCTGGCGGACTTGACGAAGGTACTGGCAGAAACAGGTATGGACGCGAGTCTGCTGGAACTGGAAATTACCGAAAGCATGCTAATGCGCGATGTCGATAGAACCATGCGCGTCTTGTATGGACTCAAGGAAAAGGGTATCAGGATCGCCATTGACGATTTTGGCATCGGCTATTCCTCGCTCGCTACGCTCAAACAATTCCCGCTCGATACCATCAAGATCGACCGGTCGTTAATCCGCGACGTTGCCAGTGTTGACGAAGACAAGGATATGACCAAAGCCATTGTCGCGATGGGTAGAACGCTGAGCCTGACCGTCGTCGCCCAAGGCGTGGAAACGAAGGAGCAGGCCGAGTATTTGCGCCAGAACGCCTGCGATGAGTTCCAGGGTTTTTATCTCAACAAGCCTGTTCCTGCGGATCAGATTGCCGAATTGCTGCGGACACAGTCGGCCACATCGGATACGAACCCCGCCGCTTGACGATCAAAACGTGCGACTGAGAAAGGGAGGCGGACTATTGCGCGAGCATCACTTTCACACTGCTGTCTACCAGACCCCGCTCAATGTAGCCGATCGCATTGGGATCCTTGGCGAGGAGTTTCTTCACTTCAATTCCGTTCGCAACTTCCCGTGGCGGCTTGCCACGGCCGGTGAAAATAATCTTCGACCAATGCGCCTTGAGTTGTGCGGGGGACTTGCCGGTGAACTTGAGGTAAAACTCTTCGCGCGCGGCGGAACCTTCGGCTTGATCAACCGGCACAGCCTGACTGCCATCGGGAAAGCGGCCCGTTTTGCCCAGAAAAATATCCACGACCTGATTATTGCTCAGCGGTGCTGTCACGGGATTCTTGGCAGAAACCACCGCCACGACATCGGCCACAGCCACACCGGCACTCAGACTTAGCGCCAGTCCAACGACAACCAGGTGAATGCAGTTCTTGAATGGCATTGTTCGTTTCATCAGAATACGAAGTCAATCGTGGCGCTGAATACATTGACCTTGCCGCCAGTCTGATAATCGGGCTGAATGTTGATCAATGAACCGATAGTACCCGTGTCGATACGGGTATGGTCGAACTGCAGCTTAATGTCGGCATTCTTCATGAAGTCCCAACGCCCACCGATGGAAACAGTATTCTGAACCGGAACGGATCGGAGGACATTACTCAGGCCTGCGTTGAGAGCGATAGCTGTCCCAGCCAGGAAGGGAGGCAAGGCAGACACGGTCAAACCGGGGTCGGCAGGATTGATATCTGCCTTCACTCGCGCGTAAGTGAGATAAGGAGTGAAATTGCCAATCCGGTAACCGCCGCTGGCATACCAGGCATGCCTTTTGACCGTTACAGCCTTGCTGTCGATAGCGCACCATTCGCTCATCACGAACCAGCCGCCCGGATCGTACATTGCGCCGAGACTGATGAACGAAAGGTGCACTTTGCTCAAATCATATTTGTCTGCGAGAGCGATTCCTTCCGCCCCGAATTGTCTGAACCCATCGAATAGCGGCTTGAAGGAATCGATGCTCACGTTGGTTTTGAGATACGTAATGTGAGCGGTTGCGGCGCCAGCTTCGCCTGTATAGGCTATGCCCCACATGTCCTTGGCTTTGAGAGTGCCGATGCCGGACGGAAACGTGGGGTCGCTTTGTCCATAAAGTCCCTGCACGGTGTTCGTGAATTCACCGATGCGCACGCGATAGCTGGCGTCTAGACCATCGCTGTTGGTGATGGGTAAAAGGCCATAGACTTCAACCGGTGTCCGTACCCATGGATTGGCATAGCCCACTTTTCTAAAGTCTGAAACCAGAAAAACCGGCAACACAATCCTGCCGACACGGGCGCTGATATCCGGCGTCAACTGGTACTTGATGTTCGCCCACTCCACATGGGGACGATAGGTGTTGTCGTAATTCTGTTCCGATATGACTTGCACGACCGCCGTGAGCTGCGGCGTGAGATTGGCGATAACCTGTCCTGCAATCAGGCTGTCAACGTCGGCACTCCAACTGCGGCTATAGCCGGCACCGTTTGGCTTGGAGGCATTGGAAGTAAAATCCGCTTTGTTCTCGCTGGAGTGAACCACACCTAAAGTGCCGTAGCCGCTGAATGAATACATCGGCGTGTCAGCATCATCTGCCCGGACGCCGACGGCATACAGTGCCATGACAAGCAGAGCGATGGGGGTCAGTTTGAATGACATATGTTCAATACTATTTCGTGGACTTCCTGTCGAATCAACATCGCCGGGTCTCCGAGTATGTCTGAACTTCAAGGCTGACTATCTTGCAACTCACAACGTTGAGCAATCAATGTTGGCGCAATGATCATAGCCGAATTCTTGCAGTCCTGATACAAGAGCGGCTAACGGCCATGAATAGTCTCTTCAAATCTTCAGTACAGTAAAACCCTGTTGTGAACATATTCTGCAATTCCGGTTTGCTGAATGCCATACCTGCTCCACCGCTTCCGCTGGTGGCCACTATTGATTTCCTGCAACAAATTGCCGATTTCACATCGCGTGAAGCACATCGACCTTTAGCCCATGCCATCTGCCACATGCAAGATTGCAAATTCAATTCGAGGCTTTGTCGTCAGGCGAGATCAAGTGCAACGATTGCTCATCGAACAGCGGTACATCCTGCCCCAGCCTCACGAACAATACCTTGCGCACTGCCCCCTGCGGCCATGCCTCGAAATACTGCACGCCGTCCGGTCCCTCGCCCCACTCACCGCATGGCGGTTCGCCGATCTCGCCCGGCGCGGCGGTTGCCCGCAGTTCTTTTCGGTATTCCGCGTTGGGCTGAAAAACATAGCGTTTGGCTCCCGGCTTGGCGCCCGGAGATTCCTTGAGCACACAGCGTCTGGCTATGACCCTGTCGGTACGCGAGAAGAAGATGCGCCGCAGGCCCGTCTCCAGGGTTTCATAGGGAAGCAGGTCGATGACGTCGACAACAGGATTCGGCTTTTTGCTGTCCGAGTATTGAACGGCCAGCGAACTCTCACGAAACACGAATTCGAGTTTCCGGAAACCGAAGTCGCACTCCTGCACCCACGCCGCGAGCCCGACCGCTTCATTTTCGACCTTCTCCCATTTGCATTCCCGGAGCGGTGCGCGCGCCGGTTCTTCCGTCCGCGCCAGGGCGTTGCCGCCCGACAGCAGAACAAGGGCAACTGCGAGACAGCAATAGAGACGGCGGAAAGCGTTTTTCATTTGTCAGTACCTCACCTGTACACGATAACTCAGCTTCGCGCTGCCTTCCGCCGGCACCTTGACTTGCCAGACGGCCGTATTGCTGCTTGCCTTGGTGTGCTTCTGGCTCTCCGCCAGCATTTTCCAGTCGGCGGGAATGGGCTCTTGCACGGCAACCGTCACCGCCTCTTTCTTCGCATTCTTGAGCACAATCTCGAATGCGCTTTCATACAGCGCATTGCCTTTGGCCGGATTGGGCAGGCGCTTGAAGTCGGTTTGTTTCTTGTCCGCAGTCACGTCGAAAGCTTCGCCCAATTTGAGTCGCACCTTTTCGTTCTTGGGTGTGTGGTCGATATTGTCCTCGCCGACGAACTGCGCGTTGCCTGCATTATCTTTCTTGTAGACGCGGATCACGCCCTTGGGCAACGGCATACCCAGATGCGACGCCTCCTTGTTGTCGAACTCGACGAACACGCCGACTTTCATCTTTTGCCCCAGATCGCCGTAGCTGCTGCCGTAATAGTATTCGGCACCTCGCAGCAGCAATTCCTTGCGCGCCGGGATGGCTGCCGCAGTCAGCAGTGAAACCTGCTTGGTCTGGTTCTCCGAAATCGTCGTGGGGCGATCCAGGGTGTAGAGGTGATACTCCATCAGAGTTTCCTCTGCCATGCGTGGTGCGGGAGCCGCCATGGCCATTACTGCTTTATCCCTTCTGCTTTCATAGAGCACTTCTTCCTGCACCTGATTTACATCACCCGCCACCAGTTGCAGCCGGGCATTGTTGTAGCTCGTGCCGCTGGTATTGGTCAGCGTCACCCAGCCGGAAAGATCCAGCTTGTCGTCCGCCGCATTCAGCTCCGCCACATAATCCGCTCTCCAGGCCAGCCCGCCCGTGAGATAGGAAAGCTCAACCTCCTGCTGCGCCGCCCCGCTGTTGACTAGCGTCATCACCAGCGTGGGCCGGTCGCGCAAATTGTCCGGCACATCGGAATAAACGATGCGCCCGGGGATGCCCGTTTCTATACGATTACCGATCTTCATCACGACGCCTTCGTTGGCAGAGAGCACTTGCGCCTGCTCGGTCGTTTCCGCGCCTGTGGCCGGATTGGTACGGATGATGTTGACGTTCCTGCCCACGTACTTTTCCAGCAGTTTTTCCGGCGTCAGCAGATCAAAATCGAAATTTTGCTCAATGACAGACAACTTCCCCGGACTGGTCAAGCTGCGCAGTAGTGCCGTCTCGGGGCGCATGCGCGCACTGACATCCCGAAACGCCAGGATGTTCTGGCCACTGGCAAGTTGTATCTGGCGCAGGTCTTTCACCAGCGCCAGGTTCTCGTTATAAATGGTCACGGCGACGCTGCGCTGGTCCTGCAGCGTGCTGCGCAGCTCATCCGCCTGGACGGCGGCGCAAGACAAGGCGGCCAGCAGGCAAACGATCAGGGGGTGGAATCTGGATTTCGGCATGAGTATCTCCGCTTGGTTGGATTTCATGTGCAACGGCATCGCGCATGTTACGTTGACTGGCTGCCGTTGCCAAACCCTTATCTGACATGTGCGATGAACCATTTGCTCATTCCGGAATACAGCGGAGCAGAGGTGGTCAGCACATTGCGGTGAGTTGCGCCGGACACGAGCAGCCACGATTTGTTTTTTCCGGGCAGGGAGTCGAACAGGCGCCGACCTCTTTTTAGAGATATCACCTGATCGCGGTCGCCGTGCGCAACCAGCACCGGGGTCGTCACCCGCTTCGCCCAAACGTCGGGATGGACTTCTTTCAAAATCAGATCGCCCCGAACATCCGTCATGATTCCCAGCGAAATCCTGAGCAGGGCAGAAAGTGATCCGGGCAGGAATGCAAGCTTGTCTTCAACCACGCCCTCCAGCGAATCGAAGCTGGAAACGATCACGGCTGCCTTCCACGTGTCGGTCGATTGCGACACCGCCTTGATCGCAAACGCCCCGCCCATCGAAATGCCCCAGACTCCGGCCGGGCTATCGCGTTCGTTAAAATAGGCGCGTGCGTCTGCCAACACCCTGGCGGCAAGGTCGCGTTCGAATGGAGCGGTTGCAAAAAGAGCATTGTCGAGCTTGTTGTCGCCGTGCGCCGGCAGATCCGGAATCACGCATTTGAATCCGGCAGCAACGAACCTTTCCGCTATCGGCAACAAATCCTCCTTCCTCCCGCTGCGCCCATGCAGTAACACCAGTATGCCTTGCGTTTCGCCATAGGGCCGCAATGCCGAATTGGCTTTGGCGAGTTGCTTGCGCAGCGCTCTGCCACGCTCTTGCGGGCCGGCATTCCGGTCCGGCGCGACGAACAAGCACGGCACCTTGTCGCCCGCACAACGGCCAGCTTTGACCTGCATGCCGTGCGCGGCCGGATGCCTGATCCAATCCTGCTGATAGCCCTGAAGCTGCCGCCGATCCGGATGCAGCAATTTGCCTGCGGCGTGCCATGTGATGATTACGGTTGCAAGCAGGATTAGCAGTGCCAGCCACGCCGCCAGCTTGAAAGAAAATCTGATCCTGGAGCGCATGGTCATGTCCGTTATCCTCAGTATTTGATCAACAAAAAAATGCTGCCAGGCCTATACGCCGGGCAGCATCCCTTACTCGACAAATCAGTTTGAATTGTCGGACACGTTCAAGCGATACCAGTCCATCCGGCGCGTCAGCACCATCACTGCCGCCAAGGCAGAGAACATGACCAGCGTGCCCATCAGCAGCGCGTTATCTTCCGATTGCAGCACGCCGTACAGCACGACATACAGCAGCGCGATGCCGCCTGCAAAGGCCAGTCCGGGTTTGCGGTTCTGCAGCACACCGGCAAGATAAATACCGATGAGTGCGGCGCAGGCGGCGCCCGATATCACATACGAAGCCAGGAACGGCATATGTTCCGAGAGACTGATGATGAGCAGGAAGAACATCGCCATCGCCAGGCCGACCAGCAGGTACTGCATGGGGTGGATGCGCAGGCTGCGCAGCACTTCGAACATGAAGAACGAGGTGAACACCAGCACGACGAACAGAACGCCGTATTTAACCGCACGTTCCGACAGCAAATAGATGTTGACCGGGTCGATGAAATCAACCGAGAAGGTTTCGGCAAAGTGGCCATGCCCGTTTTCGTCTTGCGCCGTGCTGTTGCGCGCCAGATTGGTTACCAGCCATTGCGCGCTGAAACCATCCTTTTCCACTGTGCGGGTAAGCGGCAGGTAGCTGCCGCCGAACGACGGGTGCGGCCAGGAAGACTTGAGCGACATCTCGGTGTTATTGCCGGAAGGCGACACGGCCAGCGTAGTCATGCCCTGCAACTCCAGCGGAAAATCGAAGTTGAAAGTGTGCGATTGCGCCGCGTTCAACGCGGGCAGCGGCACATGGATGCCGTTACCTGCGATTGGCCCGACAGCGCCCGGAGCAAACTCGCGCACCGTCCCGTTGAGCGTCAGCACGGGTGCATTGCGAATGCCGCGCGAATCGCTGACCTGCATGACGAAATAGGCCGCCACCGGAGTGATGTCGCCCACCGGGCTGTTGATGCCATAGCCTTGAGGCACCACAAAATCACCCGTCAGCTTGCTGTGCAGATTGAACAAGCGCGCCTTATAGATGCCCCGGCTTCGGGTTTCCACATCGGCATCGCCGACGATGCTCAAATTGCGCGCCATCACGACGGTATCCTGCATGCTCGAACTGGTCACGACCTTCTCGTTTCCAAAGCTGTCCTTGTCGGTCCGGCGCTCGATCAACTTGTAGCGCAACACCAGATACGGCCCGGTGATGGTTTGCGGGCCGGATGCGCTGCGCGCAATATCCTGCTGCACATGGTTCTGCAGCATCTGGCGTTCGCTGATCTTGGACTGGATCATGCCCAGCGGAATCAGCAATATGAGCGCCAGCAGGGAGATCATCAGTATCTTGAAGAACAAGGGATTGCGTAACATGGATAGCTCCTGTGTTTAATGGTTGTGCGAATGTTCTGGTTTGAAAGCGGCCCGGATGAGAATGAGCAGCATGCCGACCATGCTGGCGAGGACGCAGCCCAGATACACATGCTCGGTACAGGAAATATCCAGCCAAGGATTGGCATCGGTGAGCGGCAAGAATGGGCGCATGTCCGCATGCATTACCGCATCCAGCAGCACATGACTGAACGTGCCCAGCAATGCGCCCAGCCAGGCCTGCTGGCTGGTGATGTGAAACGGCGTGCCCGCATTCGCGCTGCAGCGCTCGTACAACTGCCACGCACGCCGGATTGCAGTACGCCCCCACAGCGCCGTGCCCACACCGATCATCCCGGCGCCAAGCAAGGTATGGCTTGCGCCATGCAACTGCGCATCGTCATGCAGAATATGAAACAGCGGTTCCACATCCATCGCCACATTCGCCAGCGCGTAGGTGGAAAGACTGAAGCGGGCGGGAATTAACCCCTTGATAAGCAGACCGGGACCGAAATGAAACGGCGTGAACGGCATGATGATCTCCAATTGGTTTTAGGAGATTGCAGGATGCCTATGCTATGTGTGCGGAGAATGCGGCTGTGTGTGGTGAATGTGTGGCGGGAGATGGTCCAAAATCAAACAACCCAACCCCCTCCAACTCCCCCTTGTCAGGGGGAGAGCCAACCCGCTCCTCCCCTGATAAGGGGAGGCTGGGAGGGGTTTGAGTCTTGCTGGGTGCGCTTGCGCACCGTTTGCAATGTCGCTTCCGCGATGGTGCGCAAGCGCACCCTACTGAACTACCTCATGGGCAGACTCAACCTCGCCTCAACGCCGCCTTCTGGAAGGTTAAGCAGCTCCACTTCGCCCCCATGCAGCGCCGCCACTTCCCTGACGAAAGGCAGCCCCAAACCGGTGCTCTTGCGCTGCGTACCGGGACGAGCCAGGGAATAAAAACGTTCGAACACACGCGGCAGCGCATAGTCGGGAATGCCCGCGCCCTGATCGCTCACGATGAGGAGGTGTTTTCCCGCTGCCGTCTCCAGCGACAGTAAAATCCTGCCGCCGTCGGGCGAAAAGTCGATGGCGTTATCCAGCAGATTGGCGAGCGCCTGGCGCAACAGAAATGGCTCGCCCGTGGTCTGCGCCTCCGGCGGAACCCGGTTGTCACAGATGATGCCGTGCTGCTGCATGCGCAGGGCATGGTCGGCCATCACTGTTTCCGCCAGTTCCCGCAGGCCAACAGGCACTGCCTCTTCCAGCTTGTTGCGATGCTCCAGCTTGGCCAGCGCCAGCACCTTGTCCAGCATGTCCCGGAGTCGGCTGCTTTGCTCGCGTACATTGGCGGTAAAAATCGCACGTTCCCGCTCGGGCAGATTTTCGTCCAGCAACTCCGCCGAACCGATGAGTGCGGTGAGCGGACTCTTCATCTCGTGCGCGAGGTGATGCACGTAATTTTCCACATACTCGCGCCCGTCCAGCTTCTCGCGCATTTCGGCCAGCGCCCGGCCCAGCTCGGCCAACTCGCCGATGCCCAACTCGGGCAATTGCGCCTTCCTGCCCTGACTCACTTCCCGTGCATAGCGCCGCAGCAAACCGACGGAACGGGTCAGCCACCAGGTAAACAGCAGTCCGATTGCCAACGCCCCGCCCATCAGCCACCACCCCGCGCGCTCGATGCGCTGACGGCTGCGTTCAATGAAGGGTTGCACACTCAGTGTCGACTTGGCCACAGTCAGCACCCCCACGGTTTTGCCATTGCGCAGAATCGGCGCGGCAACGTGCATCACAGAACTGCGCGTGTCGTCAGGCGCGTTCAGGCTGCTGCGCACGCCGTAACTGCCGTGCAGCGTGAGATAGACATCGTTCCATTTCGAGTAATCCTGGCCGACCGCCTTGCCATCGGAGTCGAACAACACGATGCCGCGTTCGTCGGTGATGTAGACGCGCAGATCGAGCGTATCCTTCTTGAATCCCCAGATAGTGGCGTGCGGTTCGCGCGCCCGATAACGCTCGAACGCCGCCGCAAAACGCCGGGGATCGAGCTTGCCGGAGGATTTATCCTCCGTCGCCATCTCCGCCAGCAAATGCGCGGTATCCACCAGCGTCTCCTCCATGGTCTGGCGCACACCGGGTTTGACCTCCTCGGTGAAACTTGTGAGAACGAACCAGGCGGCGAGGCCGACGATGAGGAAATAACCGAGCAGCAGACGCAGGGTGATATTCATTGCCCCACCCCATTCGCCACGCTATACCCCATGCCGCGATGCGTGACGATAGGTTCAAGATCGTCGCGCACCGCCTTGAGCTTGGCGCGCAGCGTCTTGATGTGCGTATCCACCGTGCGATCCGACGTATCTAGCGCATCGCGCCAGATGGCATCCATCAGCACCTCGCGCGAATAGATGCGGCCGGAATGGTCGAGCAACATCTTGAGCAACAGAAATTCGTAGCGCGTCAAATCCAGCACCGCCCCGCAAAAACGGATGCGCGCACTGCCCGCATCCACCTCGAACCAAGCCGCATTCGCACTCACCCCGTTCGCAGTCAGACGGCGCAAAATCACCCTCACCCGCGCCACCACCTCGCGCGGAGAAAACGGCTTGGTCACATAGTCATCCGCCCCGATCTCCAGCCCCACAATTCGATCCACTTCATCCGAGCGTGCCGTCAGAAACAGAATGGGAATATCCGTGAACTTGCGCGCCTCGCGGCAGACCTCGAAACCGCTCATATCCGGCAACCCGACATCCAGGATCGCCAGGGCATACACACCGCTGCGCAACTGCTCCAAACCCTCGCTGCCCAACGTGCAGCACTGCGTGGCGTAGCCTTCCGACTTGAGGGCGTAGGCCAGCACATCCGCGATGGGGGATTCGTCTTCGATGATTAGGATGCTGGTTGGCACGGATAGATCAGTATGATTGGTTGTGGATATGAAATCACCGTTCGTGGTGAGCCTGTCGAACCATGAATGAACAATCAAACAAGCCTAATTCTTTATCCGTAATGTGTCCGCAACCCACAGAGGACACCCGCTGGAACTATTCGTAGGTTGGGTTGAGCGTAGCGATACCCAACGTATTAAGCATGATGGGTATCGCTACGCTCAACCCATCCTACCGAGCTGCTTTTGGCTTTGGCAGACATTACCCAGCCAACGCCAGCTAACTTTTCCCCCGCCTGTAAACAAACTTCCAGAAATACCAAAGATAGTACCCACCCAGCGCCGTCCCAAGCGGAACATAGACCAGCATCATCACCGAGAACGGCAGGCATACCCAGTGCGAATTCCGGTAGTTGAGGAGAAGGGTAAGGCCGACGGCCAGGAATAGCGCGGCAATCACTACCGCATAAATGACAACTTGCTGTTTCTGGGGCGTGCCGTCCGTACCGAACGCCTTCTCCCAGGCGAAAGTGACAAAGACGGCCAGCAGCATGGTCACGGCTTCGAACAGCCAGCCGATGATGACGCGATGTTTATCCAATTGCGGCTCCGGGCTTTACGCCAGTCCGACGTACACGCTCTGCACGTCGTCGTCTTCGTCAATGGCTTCAAGGAAGGCTTGCACTTCTTCGAGTTCGGCTTCGTTGCTGATGGTGACGGGATTCTTGGGACGGTAGCCCAGTTTGGCGGAGACGACGGTGAAGCCCTGTGCGGGCAAGGCTTTGCACACGGCGTCGAGGTCGGTGGTATCGGTGATGAAGAGGGTTGCGCCTTCGTCGGAGGGCTCCAGGTCTTGTGCGCCCGCTTCGATGGCGGCGACTTCCGGGTCGGCATCTTTGGAGGTGGGCGTCGCTTCGATCATGCCGACATAGTCAAAATCCCACGAGACGGAGCCTTCGGCGCCGAGCAGGCCTTTGCGGAACAGCACGTTGATGTTGGACTTGGTGCGGTTGATGTTGTCGGACAGGCATTCGACGATGACGGGCACGCGGTGCGGGGCGAAGCCTTCGTATACGAGGCGCTCCAATTGCGCGCCGCCATCCAGCAGGCCTGCGCCCTTCTTGATGGCACGGTCCAGCGTGTCTTTGGGCATGGACGCTTTCTTGGCCTGTTCGACCACCAGGCGCAGGCGCGAATTCGTGCTCGGGTCGGCGCCGCCTTTGGCGGCGACCATGATTTCTTTGGCAAGTTTGCCGAAAATCTTGCCTTTTGCGTTCGCTGCGACTTCTTTATGCCTGGCTTTCCACTGTGCGCCCATGATTGTTCTCTTGTGTTGGTTGATACGAAAAATGCCGAGGTCGCATCTTGCCCTAAGTGGCGGGCGGCTTCAATCTTGAATCCGGAAAATCCATTAAGCCGAAAAACCCGTCATACCGGCGCAGGCCGGTATCCAGTCAACCCAACAAGCCCGCATCGCGGAACAAAACCCAACTGCATTTGAAATAACAGCGCTGGATTCCGACCTGCGCCGGAATGACAACCCAATGGGCAAGCGGGGAGCTAAGCCCCGTTCGCCACATCCTCCACCACCTGCAAAAACGCATCGCCGTACTTCGCCAGCTTGGCCTGACCGATACCGCTGATCTGCCCCATTTCACCCAAGGTCTGCGGTTTGCGGTTGAGGATTTCCAACAGAGTGCTGTCGTGGAAGATGACGTAGGGTGGCACGCCTTGTTCGCGGGCGAGTGCAGTACGTTTGGCTTTAAGTGCCAGCCACAACGGATCGTCGTTAGCCCCGGCAAAGGCTTCGCGCAAGCGCGAGCCTTTCTCGGCTTTGCTGGATTTGCGTTTGGCGGGCTCGGCATCGCGGCGCAGCCACACTTCCTGCTGCCCTTTCAACACGGGACGGGCGGCTTCGGTAAGTTTCAAACCGCCATAGCCTTCGATGTCCACATTGATGAACCCGGCGGCCACGAGTTGGCGATAGACGCTGCTCCATTGTTGTTGCGCAAGTTCCTTGCCGATGCCGAAGACTGAGAGTTGCTGGTGATTAAATTGCTCGACTTTGGGGGTGAGCTTGCCCAACAGCACGTCGATAAGATGCACGACACCGAAGCGCTGCCCGGTGCGATAAACGCAGGACAACGCCATTTGCGCAGCCTGGGTGGCATCCCAAGTATCCACGGGCGACAGGCAGTTGTCGCATTCATTGCAGTCGCCGGGATGTTCTTCGCCGAAGTAGCGCAAGATGGTCTGGTGGCGGCAGGTGGTGGATTCGCAGAAACCGAGCAGCGCATCGAGTTTTTGCAGCTCGACGCGCTTGCGCTCTTCGGGCGAGTCGCCGGACAACAGCATCTGACGCATGGACACAACATCACCCAGACCGTAAGCCATCCATGCATTGGCGGGCAGGCCGTCGCGGCCTGCCCGGCCCGTTTCCTGATAGTAACCCTCCATGCTCTTGGGCAGATCGAGGTGGGCGACGAAGCGCACGTTGGGCTTGTCGATGCCCATGCCGAAGGCGACAGTGGCGACCATGATCACGCCCTCCTCGCGCAGGAATTTTTTCTGGTTTTTGCTGCGTACCGCGGCATCCAGTCCGGCGTGATACGGCAAGGCATCCCAGCCCTGCTCTTTCAGCCAGGCAGCGGTCTCTTCCACCTTCTTGCGCGACAGGCAATACACGATGCCCGCATCGTCGGGATGTTCGGTTTCGAGAAAGGTCTGCAACTGTTTGCGCGCGTTGTCTTTGAGCGTGATGCGATATCGGATGTTGGGACGGTCGAAACTGGAAACGAATTGCTGCGCCTGCTCCAGCCTGAGCCGCTCGACGATCTCGCCCCGCGTCGGCGCATCGGCGGTGGCGGTGAGTGCGATGCGCGGCACACTCGGGAAGCGCTCGTGCAATACGGTCAACTGGCGATATTCAGGCCGGAAGTCGTGACCCCATTGCGAGACGCAGTGGGCTTCGTCGATGGCGAACAGGGCAATATTGTCGTCCTGCCGCAGACGCTCCAACTGGTTCAGGAAGCCCTCCGTCATCAGCCGTTCCGGCGCAACATACAGCAACTTCAACTCGCCGCGCTGCAATTGCCGCAACACCTCTCGCGCCGCATCGGCCTCAAGGCTGGAATTGAGAAAAGCGGCCGACACGCCGAGTTGCTTGAGCGCATCCACCTGATCCTGCATCAGCGCGATCAGCGGCGACACGATGATGCCGACGCCCGGACGCAGCAGGGCCGGAATCTGGTAACACAGCGACTTGCCGCCGCCCGTGGGCATCAGCACCAGCGCATCACCGCCCGCAACCACATGTTCGACGATAGCCTGCTGCGCACCGCGAAACGAGGTGTAGCCGAAAACTTTGTGGAGGATTTGTTGGGCGGTGCCGGAACTCATGAGATGTGCGATTCTTTGAAAGTATGTAAGCTTAACCCGAGCAGCAGAATCCGGGGTCTTTCGTGTGCGGCCAATGATATGATTTAGCCAGAATAATCCAAACAACAATATGAAAGGTTATTTGATGAGCGTCCGCACCGTTGCCACCCAGCCATTTTCAGACCAAAAACCCGGCACTTCCGGCCTGCGCAAGAAGGTTCCGGTCTTCCAGCAGCCGCATTATCTGGAGAACTTCGTCCAGTCGATTTTTGACAGCATTGCAGCGCCAAAAGGCGCGACGCTGGTGCTGGGCGGCGACGGGCGCTATTACAACCGCGAGGCGATCCAGATCATCCTGAAGATGGCAGCGGCGAATGGCTTCGGCGAGGTACTGGTGGGGTGCGGCGGCATTCTTTCCACGCCGGCAGCGTCTTGCGTGATCCGCAAATACAAGACCTACGGCGGCATCATTCTTTCGGCCAGCCACAACCCCGGCGGCCCCAAAGAAGACTTCGGCATCAAGTACAACAGCAACAACGGCGGCCCGGCCACCGAGACGGTGACGGAGGCGATCTTCGCCAAGAGCAAGTCCATCGCCAGCTATCGCATCCTTGATGCGGCGGATGTTCCGCTCGACCAGTTGAACGAAACATCCCTGGGCGGGATGAAGGTGAAGGTGATCGACCCGGTAAGCGACTATGCCGAACTGATGGAGTCGCTGTTCGACTTCGACGCGATACGTACGCTTTTAAAAGGTGGCTTTAAGATCAAGTTCGACGCCATGCACGCGGTGAACGGGCCGTACGCCAAGGAGATTCTGGAAGCCCGTCTCGGCGCGGTATCCGGCAGCGTGATGAATGCCGTCCCCCTCGAAGATTTCGGCGGCGGACATCCCGATCCCAACCTGACTTATGCGCATGATCTGGTGGAGATCATGTTCGGCGCGGATGCACCGGATTTCGGCGCCGCATCGGATGGCGACGGCGACCGCAACATGATCCTCGGCAAGCGCTTCTTCGTGACCCCGTCGGACAGCCTCGCCTTGCTCGCTGCCAACGCAACGTTGGCGCCCGCTTACAAACAGGGCTTGGCGGGCGTGGCGCGTTCGATGCCGACCAGCGCCGCAGTGGATCGCGTGGCCAAAGCGCTGAATATCCCCTGCTTCGAAACGCCTACCGGCTGGAAATTCTTCGGCAACCTGATGGATGCGGGCAAGGTTACTTTATGCGGAGAAGAAAGCTTCGGCACCGGTTCCAACCATGTGCGGGAAAAAGACGGGCTGTGGGCGGTGCTGTTCTGGCTGAACATCGTTGCCGCACGCAAGCAATCGGTGGAAGCCATAGTCCGCGAACATTGGGCAAAATTCGGCCGCAATTTCTACTCGCGCTACGACTATGAGGGCTTGCCGACGGAGGCCGCGAACGGCGTGATGCAACATCTGCGTGACAGCTTCGCTACGCTTACGAAACAGCAGTTTGGCAAGTACACCGTGCAGACCTGCGACGACTTCAGCTACACCGACCCTGTGGACGGCAGCGTGAGCAAAGGCCAGGGCGTGCGTATCCTGTTTAGCGATGGCTCGCGCATCATTTTCCGCCTGTCCGGCACGGGTACCGAAGGAGCTACGCTACGGGTGTATCTGGAGGCGTTCGAAGCGGATGTCTCGCGCCATCATCTGGACGCGCAGGATGCCTTGAAAGAACTGATCCAGATCGCGCTGCGCATCTCCGAACTGCAGACGCGCACCGGACGGGATCAACCCACGGTCATTACTTGAGTTTGACTTGCGGCGGCGTTGCGGCGGTCACTCCCGAGGCTGCTGCCCCTTCGCCGCCGACCACCTGAAAGAACACTTCACCCTGTTTGACCATGCCGAGCTCGCTACGCGCGCGCTCTTCGATGGCATCGGTTCCGCGTTTGAGATCTCGCACTTCGGCATCCAGTGCCGAATTGCGCTTATGAGTCTGCTCGTTGACTTGCTTCTGGGCTTCGACCTGCTGGCCCATGTCCCACACCTTTAGCCAACTCCCCTTCCCCAGCCACAGCGGGTATTGCAACAGCAGGAGAAGGGCCAACAGGATGTAGGTGACGACACGCATTAACCAAGCTGGTAATAAGCCCCGCGACCCGGATAGGAAGCGCTGTCACCGAGATCTTCTTCGATGCGCAACAGCTGGTTGTACTTAGCCATGCGGTCGGAACGGCACAATGAACCTGTCTTGATCTGCATGGCGTTGGTTGCCACTGCCAGGTCGGCGATGGTGGAGTCTTCCGTTTCGCCTGAGCGGTGCGAGATCACGGCGGTGTAGCCCGCACGTTTCGCCATTTCGATGGCGGCGAAAGTTTCAGTCAACGTGCCGATCTGGTTGACCTTGATCAGGATGGAGTTGGCGATGCCGCGCTTGATGCCTTCGCTCAGGATCTTGGTGTTGGTCACGAAAATATCGTCGCCGACCAACTGAATGGTTTTTCCGAGACGATCAGTCAATGCCTTCCAGCCGTCCCAATCGTGTTCGCTCATTCCGTCTTCCAGCGTAACGACCGGATACTTGTCCACCCACGATGCATAAAGATCAATGATCTGCGCGGAGGTCAGCGTCAGCCCGTCTGCCTTCAGATGGTATTTGCCGTCCTTGTAAAACTCGGAAGCGGCCGCGTCGATGCCGATAGCCACATCCGCACCGGGCACATAGCCGGCTGCTTCGATGGCTTCGACGATGACCTTCAGCGCTGCCTCATTGGAACCCAGCGCCGGTGCAAAACCGCCTTCGTCGCCGACTGTGGTGGTTAGGCCGCGTTTGTGCAGGATCGCCTTCAAGGCATGGAACACTTCTGCGCCGCAACGCAGCGCCTCGCGGAAGCTTGCTGCGCCTACCGGGATGATCATGAATTCCTGGATGTCCGCACCGCCGGTGGCATGTGCGCCGCCGTTGATGATGTTCATCATCGGTACGGGCATTTCCATGCGTGCGGCACCGCCGAGGTAGCGATACAGCGGCAATCCGCTCTCTTCGGCTGCGGCACGCGCCACAGCCATGGAAACGGCCAGAATGGCATTCGCACCGAGGCGCGATTTGCTCTCGGTGCCATCCAGCTCAATCATGGTCTGGTCGATGAAAGCCTGCTCGGCGGCATCCAGTCCGATAATGGCTTCGGCGATCTCGGTGTTCACGTTCTCGACTGCTTTCAACACGCCCTTGCCCAGATAGCGCTGCTTGTCGCCATCACGCAGTTCAATTGCTTCTTTCTCGCCGGTGGATGCGCCGGAGGGTACTGCTGCACGGCCCATTACGCCCGACTCCAGCAACACGTCCGCCTCTACGGTCGGGTTGCCACGGGAATCCAAAATTTCACGCGCTACGACATCAACGATTGCACTCATTCTTATTCTTCCCTCGCTTACACACTTTTCAAGTTAACGTTCTCTTCGATAAAACCTTGTTGCTTCACCAAAGCGTCCAGCGCCTTCAGTGTCTGTAACATCGCCGACAGATGCCCCAGCGGGAATGCATTGGGACCGTCCGACATCGCCTTGGCGGGATCGGGATGCGTCTCCATGAATATGCCGGCGATGCCCGCCGCCACAGCCGCACGTGCCAGCACAGGCACGAACTCGCGTTGTCCGCCGCTGGATGTGCCTTGACCGCCGGGCAGTTGTACAGAGTGCGTGGCATCGAACACCACCGGGCAGCCGGTGTTGCGCATTACCGCCAGCGAGCGCATGTCCGAGACGAGATTGTTGTAGCCGAAAGAAGCGCCGCGCTCGCACACCATGATGGTGTCGCCGCCGCTGACTTCGCGCGCTTTGTCCACCACGTTCTTCATGTCCCAAGGAGAAAGGAACTGGCCTTTCTTGATGTTCACGGGCTTGCCTGACTTCGCCACGGCATGGATGAAATCGGTCTGGCGGCACAGGAAAGCCGGCGTTTGCAGCACATCCACCACGGCCGCAACAGGCGCGATCTCGTCCTCGTCATGCACGTCAGTCAACACCGGCACGCCGATTTGCGTTTTGACCTTTTCCAGTATCTTCAGTCCCGCTTCCATGCCGAAGCCACGAAAGGTCTTGCCGGAACTGCGGTTGGCCTTGTCGTAGGAAGATTTGTAGATGAAGGGGATGCCGAGCTTCTGGCACATCTCTTTCAACTGGCCGGCAGTATCGATTGCCATCTGTTCGGACTCGATCACGCAGGGACCGGCGATCAGGAACAGGGGTTTATCTAAGCCCACTTCGAAGTTGCATAGTTTCATGCTGCTTCCTTGCGCTTGACCGCCGCTTCGACATAAGCCTTGAACAGCGGATGTCCGGTACGCGGCGTGGAGGTGAACTCAGGGTGGAACTGCACGCCGACGAACCACGGATGCATGGTCTGCGGCAATTCCATCATTTCCGGCAAATCTTCCGACGGTGTGCGTGCAGAAATGATCAGGCCGGTCTTCTCCAGCACGGGCACGTAATGGTTGTTCACTTCATAGCGATGGCGATGGCGTTCGTTCACTTCGTCGCCATAGATACGCTGAGCCATCGTGTTGGATTTGACCGGGCAGCGTTGCGAACCGAGACGCATGGTGCCGCCCAGATCGGAATCGGCGCTGCGTTTGGCGACCTTGCCGTCGCGATCCAGCCATTCGGTGATCAGCGCCACCACAGGGTGCTCGGTTTCAAGATTGAACTCGGTGCTGTTCGCATCGGCCATTCCAGAAACGTGACGGGCAAATTCGATCACTGCGAGTTGCATCCCGAGGCAGATACCGAGATAAGGAACCTTGTTCTCGCGCGCATAACGAATCGAAGCAATCTTGCCTTCCGTGCCGCGCACGCCGAAACCGCCGGGAACCAGAATCGCGTCCAGCTTCTTCAGGCAATCCGTGCCTTCGGTCTCGATAACCTCGGAGTCCAGATATTCGATATTTACCCTGGTCGCGGTATGAATACCCGCATGGCGCAACGCTTCGATCAACGACTTGTACGACTCGGTAAGATCAACATACTTGCCGACCATGCCGATGGTGATCTCATGCTGCGGATTTTCCTGGGCCTTAATCAGGTTCTGCCACACCGTCAGATTGGCAGGCGGTGCGTTCAGCGCCAGCTCTTCGCAGATGATGCGATCCAAGCCCTGTTCATGCAGCATTTGCGGGACTTTGTAGATGCTGTCCACATCCCACATCGAGATGACGCTGTCCTCGCGCACATTCGCGAACAGCGAAATCTTGGCACGCTCGTCGTCCGGAATGCGGCGATCGGCGCGGCACAGCAGCGCCGTCGGAAAAATACCGATCTCGCGCAGCTTCTGCACGCTGTGCTGCGTCGGTTTGGTCTTCAGTTCGCCTGCTGCAGCGATATAGGGAACCAGCGTCAGATGAACATATGCCACCTGATGGCGTCCCATGCGCAATCCCATTTGACGCGCCGCTTCGAGGAACGGCAGCGACTCGATGTCACCCACCGTACCGCCGATTTCGACAATAGCCACATCCGCATTCCCGTCGAGAGAAGCGGCTGCACCACGCTCGATAAAAGCTTGTATCTCGTTGGTGATATGCGGAATCACTTGCACCGTCTTGCCCAGATACTCGCCGCGACGCTCCTTGCGGATCACGCTTTCGTAGATCTGGCCGGTGGTGAAATTGTTAGACTTGCGCATCTTGGCCGAGATGAAGCGCTCATAGTGCCCCAAGTCCAAATCGGTCTCTGCGCCGTCTTCAGTGACAAAAACCTCACCGTGCTGGAACGGACTCATGGTTCCCGGATCGACGTTGATGTATGGATCCAGTTTGAGCATCGTGACTTTGAGGCCACGCGACTCAAGAGTGGCCGCAAGTGAAGCGGCGGCTATGCCTTTTCCCAGGGAAGAGACAACGCCGCCGGTAATAAATATGTACTTGATCATGGAGCGCGATTGTATCGTAAAACGGGTTACCCCTCAAAGGAAGAAGCGCGCAAATCAACGAAGTTGAAAAGCCTGCAGCCAAATTGAGGGTTTCAATTGCACAAAAGCAAAACACCCGTTTTCGGCGGGGCTTTGTTGTTTGTAAGGAGTCCGACGCCTGTCCTGAGCGTGTCGAAGGGATGGCCTACTTTGGTTCCCACGTAACTTGCTGCGCAAGTTAGTGTCCACCGCAACGAGCCTCAAAACGGCTCGTTGTCACTGCGTTCAAAAGGTCATTTTCAAATCCACAAATAAAAAACCCCCAGGTTTTCACCTGGGGGTTTTCTATTTGTAAGGAGTCTGACGATGACCTACTTTCACATGCGTAATGCACACTATCATTGGCGCGAAGTCGTTTCACTGTCCTGTTCGAGATGGGAAGGAGTGGGGCCAACTTGCTATGGTCGTCAGACATAACTGTTATCAATCGCCGAAACTGGTTTCAGTCTCAGCGCCTGATGTAATTTTTGGAAGAAGTAAAGATATGTGTTCTGATTGTTGCGAAACTCACACTACTTGCAACTGAACCTAATGTTATAGGATCAAGCCGCACGGGCAATTAGTATCGGTTAGCTTAACGCATTACTGCGCTTCCACACCCGACCTATCAACGTGGTAGTCTTCCACGACCCTTCAGGGAGATCGAATCTCCAGGGAAGTCTCATCTTGAGGCGAGTTTCCCGCTTAGATGCTTTCAGCGGTTATCTCTTCCGTATATAGCTACCCGGCGATGCCACTGGCGTGACAACCGGTACACCAGAGATACGTCCACTCCGGTCCTCTCGTACTAGGAGCAGGTCCCCTCAAACTTCCAGCGCCCAAGGCAGATAGGGACCAAACTGTCTCACGACGTTTTAAACCCAGCTCACGTACCACTTTAAATGGGGAACAGCCATACCCTTGGGACCGGCTACAGCCCCAGGATGTGATGAGCCGACACCGAGGTGCCAAACTCCCCCGTCGATATGAACTCTTGGGAGGAATCAGCCTGTTATCCCCAGAGTACCTTTTATCCGTTGAGCGATGGCCCT